>NZ_JBIWAL010000002.1:3028-154617 GCF_044760045.1 Pseudomonas sp. NPDC098747
ATTGCGCTTGCGCCACTGTTGATCACCAGCCTCACCATTATCGTGGTGATGCTGGCAATCGCCTGGCGCCGCAACCACTCGCAGACCTTCCTGATTTCGGTGGCGGGTCTGAACCTGGCCCTGTTGTCGATCCTGCCTGCTTTGAAAGTCGCGCCTCTGGCCGTGACCCCATTGCTGCAGATCGACGCCTTCGCTTGCCTGTACATGGCACTGATCCTGGTCGCCACCCTCGCCTGTGTCACCCTCGCCCACGCCTATTTGGGCGATGGCGGTTCGGGTTACCCGGGCAACCGTGAAGAACTGTACCTGCTGATCCTGATGTCCGCACTTGGCGGGCTGGTTTTGGTCAGCGCGCAGCACCTGGCCGGCTTGTTCATCGGTCTGGAACTGCTCTCGGTGCCGGTCTATGGTCTGGTGGCTTACGCCTTCTTCAACAAGCGTTCGCTGGAAGCCGGCATCAAATACATGGTGCTGTCGGCCGCCGGTTCCGCGTTCCTGTTGTTCGGTATGGCGCTGTTGTACGCAGACGCCGGCTCGCTGAGCTTCACCGGTATCGGTCAGGCACTGGCCGCGACTGGCCTGCCTAGCCCGCTGGCACAACTGGGCCTGGGCATGATGTTGATCGGTCTGGCGTTCAAGCTGTCGCTGGTACCATTCCACCTGTGGACGCCGGACGTGTACGAAGGTGCTCCGGCACCGGTTGCCGCGTTCCTCGCGACTGCTTCCAAGGTTGCCGTGTTCGCGGTGATGGTGCGTCTGTTTCAGATCTCCCCTGCTGCAAGCAGTGGCGTACTGAGCGACGTGCTGAGCGTGATCGCCGTCGCCTCGATCCTGTTCGGTAACCTGCTGGCCCTGACCCAGAGCAACCTCAAGCGTTTGCTCGGTTACTCGTCCATCGCGCACTTCGGCTACCTGCTGATCGCACTGGTGGCGAGCAAGGGTCTGGCGGTGGAGGCCATCGGCGTTTACCTGGTCACCTACGTGATCACCAGCCTCGGCGCGTTCGGCGTGATCACCCTGATGTCCTCGCCGTACAACGGCCGTGACGCGGATGCCCTGTACGAATACCGCGGCCTGTTCTGGCGCCGTCCGTACCTGACCGCCGTACTGACCGTGATGATGCTGTCCCTGGCCGGTATCCCGCTGACTGCTGGCTTCATCGGCAAGTTCTACATCATCGCCACCGGTGTCGAGTCGCACCAATGGTGGCTGGTAGGTTCGCTGGTACTGGGCAGCGCCATCGGCGTTTTCTACTACCTGCGCGTGATGGTCACCCTGTACCTGATCGAGCCGAACCTGCGTCGTCACGATGCGCAACTGCACTGGGAACAGAAAGCAGGCGGCGTGATGCTGCTGGCGATCGCCCTGGTTGCGTTCTTCCTCGGCGTTTACCCGCAGCCATTGCTGACACTGGTTCAGCAGGCGGGTCTGGCGGGCTGATTGCTCTGGCGGATTTAGCGGCAAATGGAAACGGCACCTTCGGGTGCCGTTTTTGTTTTTGTCGAATTTACGCAGCGGAGAAGAACCTGTGAAGAGGGAGCAATCACCCTCTCCACACAGTCAGTACCAGACGTTCATGATCGACATCACAGTTTTTTCATCATCGGTACGCACGCCAATTGCAGACCCGAAGGCGATTGATAAACCGCACTGCCCTCTCCGACATAACCACAGCGCCGATAGAAATCGACTGCATTCAAAGTTGCGTCGAGGCATACCTCTGTCAACCCCAGATCCCGCGCCATATCTTCAAGAAAATGCAGGACGCGTTTGCCCAGACCGCAATGCATAAAATCTGGACGGATAAAGATTGCACCGATTTCGCAGTGTTCCAGATCCAACATGCCTGTTGCCACAGGCTCACCCTCGATGCAGACCAAATAAAAGTGCTTGTGCATGAGCGTGTCATAACCGTCCTCAGCCGAGCCTTTAGTCCAGTCGAGCATCTGCTGCTCGCTGTAGGCTCCGATGCATTGATGCCGGATCGCCAGTCGGCGAATGTCGAACGCTATTTGAGCATCGCTTGGGGTAGCCCTTCTGATCTCGAACATTTCTCTCTCCTTGAGCCATGTGCAGATGGAAAATGAAAAAGCCCCGTCCATCTCTGGCGGGGCTTCTGGTACACGTCAAAACAATCACGTATGACCTTATGGCCCGCCGGAAGCGGTCATAGCGGAGCACATCATGTTCATTCGGCGTTGGGTATTCATGGCTGGATAGTGCTGTGAACTGTTCCGACACGTCAATTGCGATGTGACCTTCGAAAAGTAAAGGCCACTTCTGCACACAGGTGTTCTATCAGACCCACCCTGATCAATGTGGGAGTGAGCCTGCTCGCGATGGCGTCGGCAGATTCAACATCTTCATTACCTGACACACCGCTATCGCGAGCAGGCTCGCTCCCACAGGTTTCAGTGGTGTTCGTAAGCCCGCGTACACCCGCGTGACTTGGCGTTCCTGCCACATGACGAAATTGTAATTCCCCCATCACCCTCGCGTTATCCGCAGCTTGCAACGATGTGACCCGGCGACCAATGCCGGCGGGCCTTTGCCCGTCGAACAATAAAACCCACGCCGAAGCACGTTCCTGTTCTGCCGAACCCAAGGAGTGATTGATGGTTAACAATACAAAAATGTCGATGGCCGCTTTAGCAGTAGTGGTCGGCTCCGGGCCGTCCATGGTGTTGGCGGAAGAAAAACCTGAGGGCTTTGTTGAAGGCAGCAGCCTGACGGTGCTCAACCGCAACTTCTACTTCAATCGTGACGACCGCAACGGCCAGTCCAGCCCAACCGGCAATGGTTACTCCGAAGCCTGGGCGCATGCGGTGATCAGCAAGTTCGAATCCGGCTTTACCCAAGGCACCGTCGGGTTCGGTGTTGACGCGTTCGCGATGATCGGTTTGAAGCTGGATACCGGAGACGGCCGCAACGGTGGGCGTAGTTCGTTTGACGTATTGCCGGTGAACAGTGACGGTGAGGCTCGGGACGAATACAGCAAGGTAGGTGGCGCCGCCAAGGTACGGGCTTTCGATACGGTGGTCAGGGTCGGTGACGTGTTCCCGGCCAACCCGGTGGTCGCCGCCGGTGACTCCCGTTTGCTGCCTGAGAGCTTTCGTGGTGTCACGGCGACCAACACCAGTATCGAAGGTCTTTCAGTTCAGGGCGGTCGACTGCATGCGATGAGCCAACCGGTGTCGAGCGACATGCGCGAGAACTTCGCTACCTTCTACGCCGGCCCGGTCAATTCGCCGTGGATCGCTTATGGCGGCGGCGACTATGTGCTGAACCAAAACCTCAGTTTCAGCCTGTATTCCAGTCGCCTCAAAGACGCCTGGAATCAGTATTACGCAGGCACCGCGTGGACGTACCCGCTGTCGGATGACCTGTCGCTGTTTGGTGGTTTGAATTACTACAGGGCGGTCGACGAAGGCAAACGACTGCTCGGCGAGTTCGATAACAACATCTGGAGTGGCCGCGTTGGCGTGAAACTCGGCGCCCATTCCGTGGCCCTGTCGCACCAGCGCAACAACGGTAACGACGACTTCGATTACTTGCGTCAGTCCGACTCGATCTTCCTCGACAACTCCATCCAGTACAGCGACTTCAACTCGCCGAAAGAGCGTTCATGGATGGTGCGCTACGACCTCGACATGACCACCTACGGCGTGCCGGGTTTGTCGTTCATGACCCGCTACGCCCGCGGCACCGGTGCCGACTATTCCAACGCCAACGCCGTGTACATGCGCCGCGATGCCGAGGGCAATCCGCTGACGGACCAGAAGCGTTGGGAGCGTGACGTTGAAGTCAAATACGTGGTGCAGAGCGGTTCGTTGAAAGACTTGTCGCTGCGTTTGCGCCAGGCCACAACCCGCGCCACGGCGTTCGAGTCGGATCTGGAGGAAGTGCGGGTGATTGTCGAGTATCCGCTGGCGATTCTTTAGGTTTTAACGTCTCCACCATTCACCTTTAGAAGCTCCTTGCTCCTTTGGAAAGAGGTGAATTTTTGGCGTCCTTCGGGACGCCTTTTTTATGCCTGCCTGAAATGCATTCCCCTGTAGGAGCTGCCGAAGGCTGCGATCTTTTGATCTTGCTTGTAAAAACAGAATCAAAAGATCGCAGCCTTCGGCAGCTACAGGGATTAGGTGTTGGTTATCCACCGCTGTTCCGGCAGGCACCCGCCACGCTGTATTTGAGGGTGTTGAGTTGGCCTTCGGAGTCTTCGTAGGTCATGGCGGTGGGGACTACCGAGCACGCGGGCTGCGGCTTCACAACGCTGACTATTTTCACCACATCCAGCTTCATGCCGTATTCGTATTCCTTCACCACTGGCACCGCTTTGCCCTGGTTGGCGGCGTACTGCGCCATGGCTTTGGCGTTAGCGCTGAATGCGCGCTCAAACGTGCGATCACCGCCACCTTCAGCCAGCACGTTCAGCGACATCGCCATCACGGCGGCGAACGTCATCGACTTGATCAACTTCATGTTAAAACCTCCATAAAAAAGCCCGGCATCGATGCGCGATGTCGGGCTTGTTGCAGTGCGACACGCTTACAGGTCTTGGGTTTTGTCGTCTTTCTTGTCATTGACAACGACCGGATTACCAGCGGCCTGCTCCCGGGCTACGAACAGCTCCACGGAGCGGTTGTTGGCGGTCATCATTTTTTCGAAAGTGCGGTCACCGCCACCTTCGGCCAGGGCCAGGGAAGACATCACTAACGCTGCGGTGAAGGCACTGATCTGAGCGAATTTCATGTTTGATTCCTCGTTTAAGTAGCTGACGGGATCAAGGTAACAAGGCGAACCTATCGGGACGGTGGCGGGCGAATTACATATTCGTTATCTGGCCTTACCCACCACTGCGCGTCCTGCGCAATACCTGTGGCGAGGGGATTTATCCCCGATGGGTCGCGCAGCGGCCCCAAAAAAAGCAGGCCTGCTGCGCAGTCCATCGGGGATAAATCCCCTCGCCACAAGGTTGTGTTCACAATCAGGTGGGAATTGTGTCCTCATCCCGGCGATGGGCGAGTTGGTATAGCGCCGGCAAAATCAGCAGCGTGAGGATCGTCGAGGACAGAATTCCACCGATCACTACCGTTGCAAGTGGGCGTTGCACCTCTGCGCCAGTACCGGTCGCGAGTGCCATCGGAATGAAGCCCAGCGATGCCACCAACGCCGTCATCAACACTGGCCGCAGGCGTGTCAGCGCACCGACGTTGATCGCATCGGTGAGAGACCGTCCCTCCTCGCGCAAATTGCGGATAAACGCGATCATCACCAGCCCGTTGAGTACCGCTACACCGGACAGCGCGATGAATCCGACTCCGGCAGAGATCGACAGCGGAATATCCCGCAACCACAGCGCCATCACCCCGCCGGTCAACGCAAACGGAATCCCGGTAAACACCAGCAAACCGTCCTTCAGGTTGTTGAACATCATGAACAACAACCCGAACACCAGCAGCAACGCCACCGGTACGACGATCTGCAAACGCTTTGCCGCCGATTGCAGTTGCTCGAACTGCCCGCCCCAACTGGTCCAGTAACCTGCGGGCACCTGCACGTCGCGCTCGATCACTTCGCCCGCCTCGGCAACGAACGAACCGATATCGCGCCCGCGCACGTTGGCGCTGACGATCACCAGGCGCTTGCCGTTTTCGCGACTGACCTGGTTCGGCCCGAGCACCAGATCAAGGCTGGCGACTTCTTGCAACGCGATGAAGCCAATCTGATCGGCCGCGCCGTTAATCGCGGGCACCGGAATCAACAGCGCCGACAAACCGTCGATGTCTTTGCGCATCGCATCGGACAAACGCACCACCATATCGAAGCGACGATCGCCTTCATACAACGTCCCGGCCTGACGTCCGCCAACGGCCACGGCAATGGTGTCCTGCACATCACCGACGTTAAGCCCATAGCGCGAAGCCTTGTCGCGATCGATGTTGATGGTCAGCACCGGAAGACCAGTGGTTTGTTCGACCTTGACCTCGGACGCGCCGCTGACCTTCTGCATGGCCGCCGCAATCTTCGTGGCGGTTGCATTGAGCACGTCCATGTCATCGCCGAACACCTTCACCGCCACATCACTGCGCACGCCGGAGATAAGTTCGTTGAAGCGCAGTTGAATCGGCTGCGACAGCTCATAATTGCTGCCCGGTAACGTCGCGGCGGCGGCTTGCAGTTCAGCCATCAGGGTTTCGCGGGACTTGTCAGGGTCCGGCCACTGCTCTTTCGGCTTGAGCATCACGTAGCTGTCGGAGATGTTCGGCGGCATCGGGTCGGAGGCGATTTCGGCGGTTCCTGTGCGGGCGAACACACGCTCGACTTCCGGCACTTTCGCCAGAATCAGCGTTTCCAGTCGCTGCTGCATGTCCACCGATTGCGTCAGGCTGGTGCCCGGTACACGCAAGGCCTGCAAGGCGAAATCGCCCTCGCTGAGGCTCGGCACAAACTCGCTGCCCATGCGGCTGGTCAGCACGCCGCTGAGCACGATCACGCCCAACGCCGCGCCGATTGCCACGGCACGATGACTCATAACCCAGGCCAGCGCTGGCGCATAAACACGACGCGCGCCGCGCATCACCATGCCCTCTTCTTCCTTGACCTTGCCAGTGACGAACAGCGCAATGGCCGCAGGAACAAAGGTTACCGAAAGCAGCATGGCGCCGAGCAACGCAATGACCACGGTGAACGCCATCGGGTGGAACATTTTCCCTTCGACGCCGCTCAAGGCGAAGATCGGCAGGTACACGACCATGATGATCAACTGACCGAAAATTAGTGGTCGCCGCGCCTCTTTCGCCGCCGCAAACACGTCATGGAATCGCTCGGATCGCGTCAGCAATCGCCCGTGACGCTGCTGCGCATGAGCCAAGCGGCGCAGGGTGTTTTCGACGATCACCACCGCGCCGTCGACGATAATGCCAAAGTCCAGTGCGCCCAGACTCATCAGGTTGGCGCTGACCTTGTTGCTGAACATGCCGGTGAAGGTGAACAGCATCGACAGCGGAATCACCATCGCGGTAATCAGCGCTGCGCGGATGTTGCCGAGGAACAGGAACAGAATCGCGATCACCAGAATCGCGCCTTCGATGAGATTTTTCTTCACCGTGGCAATGGCTTTGTCGACCAGGTGCGTGCGGTCATAAACCGTCACCGCGATCACGCCTTTGGGCAGGGATTTGTTGATCTGTTCGAGCTTGCTGGCAACCGCTTGCGACACGGTGCGGCTGTTCTCGCCGATCAACATGAACACCGTGCCGAGCACCACTTCACGGCCATTTTCCGTCGCCGCGCCGCTGCGCAGTTCGCGACCGATTTCCACGGTGGCAACGTTCTTGATGCGGATCGGCGTGCCGTCGACATTGGCCATGACAATGTTGGCGATGTCCTCGGTACTCGCCACTTGCCCCGGTGCGCGAATCAGCAATTGCTCGCCGCTGCGCTCGATGTAACCGGCGCCGACGTTGGCGTTGTTGCGCTCAAGTGCAATGACCAGATCAGTAAGGGTCAGCTTGTACGCGGCCAGCCGTTTCGGGTCCGGCGCAATCTGATATTCCTTGGCGAAACCGCCGATGGTGTTGATCTCGGCGACACCCGGCACGTTGCGCAATTGCGGCTTGATGATCCAGTCCTGAATCACCCGCAGATCGGTCGGCGTGTAGGGTGTGCCGTCGTCCTTCAACGCCCCTTCCTGCGCCTCGACCGTCCACAGGAAAATCTCGCCGAGGCCGGTGGAAATCGGCCCCATCACGGCTTCCGCACCTTCGGGCAATTGCTCCTTGGCGATCTGCAAACGCTCGTTGACCAGTTGGCGGGCGAAAAACAGGTCGGTGCC
This sequence comes from Pseudomonas sp. NPDC098747, assembly GCF_044760045.1. Lineage (NCBI taxonomy): Bacteria > Pseudomonadati > Pseudomonadota > Gammaproteobacteria > Pseudomonadales > Pseudomonadaceae > Pseudomonas > Pseudomonas sp. NPDC098747. Next base: position 10,866 of record NZ_JBIWAL010000002.1, read on the forward strand.
GTCCTTGAAGATCACCGTGACTTGCGACAACCCCGAGCGCGACAGCGAACGGGTCTGTTCCAGCGCCGGCAAACCGGCCATGGCGGTTTCAATCGGGAAGGTGATGCGCTGCGAGGTTTCCAGTGGCGAGAACCCGGCTGCACCGGTGTTGATCTGTACCTGGACGTTGGTGATGTCGGGCACGGCGTCGATCGGCAGTTTTTGATAACTGGCGATGCCGAGGCCGGCCATGAGCAGAACGGCGAGCAGCACGATGTTGCGCTGCTCGATGGCAAACTGGATCAGGCGTTCGAACATGGGAGTCTTCCGGGATCAGTGACTGTGCTCGGCTGAGGCTTTGCCCAGTTCCGATTTGAGGACGAAGCTGCCAGCGCTGGCGATTTGCGCGCCCGCATCCAACCCTTGAGTGATTTCCACAAAACCGCCTGCGCGACTGCCCAGTTCCACCGCTTGCGCCTTGAAACCATCGTCGGTGCGCACGAACACCGTGGGTTTCTCCTCGACGGTCTGGATGGCGTTTTCCGGCACGGCGACGTTGGCCTGGCGGCTATCGGTGGCCACCAGCGCGGTCACGAACAAGCCGGGCCGCCACGAACCCTGCGGGTTTTCCAGGGTGACGCGCACGGTCGCGGTGCGCGTCTGCTCGCCGAGCAGACTGCCGACGTAGGCCACGCTGCCAGTGACTTGCGCATTCAACTCCGGTGCGATGACGGTGACCGTTTTGCCCACCTGCACCTTGTTCAGATCCTTGGGCGAAACGCCGAACGTCACCCAAACTCGCGACAGATCCGAGAGGGTGAACGCCGCCGTGGATTCATCAACCACCTCCCCCGGCGTCAAGTGTTTTTCCACCACAACACCGTCGAACGGTGCGCGCAGTTCATAGCGATTACCGCCCGTGGCGACCACGCTGCCGCTGAGCACGCTGATCTTTTGTCGGGCGTTGCTCACGGCGATTTCTGCCTCTTCCAAGGTTTGGCGCGCCTGAAGGAAATCCTGCTCGGCGGAGATCTTGTCCTGCCACAGCTTCTTCTCGCGTTCATAGGTGGTGCGGGCCAAGGCCAAACGGCGTTGCGCGGCCGCCTGTTCACTGCGTTGATCGGAGATCTGCTGACTGGCAATCACCGCCAGCAACTGGCCCTTCTTCACTGATTGACCGAGGTTGACCGACACCGACTCGACCACTCCGGGAACACGCGGCACCACGTGGGCGGTACGGTCTTCGTCGAAGCGTACTTCGCCGGGAAACGGCAAGCGGAGGCTGATGTTCTGCGCCCCCGCCTCGGCCAGTTGAATGCCGGCGGCGGCGATCTGTTCGGCGTTCAATTCAATGTGCCCTTCTTCGCCGTGGTCGTCGTCAGCGGCCGCGCCTTCTTCGGCATGATCGGCATGTTCGGCCGCTTCATCGGCGTGGGCATCGATGGACGCATTACCCGGCCACATCGAACCGATGCCGATACCCAGCGCCAGGGTTGCCGCAGCGACCACAATCAATTTTTTATCCATGGAAACTCCTCTGCGCCGTGCCATCGCGCAGTGTTCAGAAAGATGAAATTCAACGGCTGACGGCGAGGTCGCCGAAGATCCGTTCGATGCGTACGCGAGCGTCGGTGGCTTCGCTGACGGCCTGGGTGTATTGGCTGCGCGCACTGATCAAGGTGCGTTGCGCATCGAGCACGTCGAGGAAGCCGAACTTGCCCATTTCGAATCCGCGGGTGGCGCTGTCGACGGCACTTTGCGCGGCCGGGAGGATGGTCTGATTGAACGCTGTGACTTCGCCGTTGGCGGTCTGCCATTGCTCAAGGCTGGTCTGGATTTCGGTGCGCAAACGCAGCTCGGTGGCGTTGCGCAGATCCCGCGCCTGATCGCTGCGACGCGCTGCCGTCAGCACGTTGCCCTGATTGCGATTGAACAGCGGAATCGGCATCGACAGCCCGACCACATTGACCCTCTCGCGCTCGGTTTCGCTGTATTGGCTGCCGATGCTGACGGTGAGATCGGGTATTCGCTGCGACTTCTCCAGACCCAACGAGGCTTCGCGCTGATCGATCTGCAATTTGGCCAGACGCAGTTCAGCGGTTTCGTTCAAGCGGTCCAACAGACGGCTCGGCGGTGGCACTGCGGGCATGTTCGGCGTGGCTGTTTGTACGCTGGTCGAGGTCGGCAACGGTGCGCCCATGACCTGCGCCAATTGCTGATAAGCGTTGGCCTGATCGCGTTCGGCGCGACTCAGTTCCAGACGCACTTCGGACAGTTGCACCTGCGCCCGCGTACCTTCGACCGGCGATGATTTGCCGGCCTCGATGCGACCCTGCGCCACGCGCAAACCGTGCTCGGCCAGTTGCATGGATTGGCGTGACAACTGCGAGCGCTGCTGCGCGGTCTGGGCGTTGTTGAACGCCTGAATTACGTCGGCGCGCAAGGCATTGCGTTTGCGCTCCAGTTCGATACCCGCGGCGTCCTGGGCGCGGCTGGTGACGTCGATGCGGGCGCCGCGTTTGCCGCCCAGTTCGATCGGTTGGCTGAGCATCACCGTGGTGGTGCGCGAGTTGCGGCGGGTGTCTTCGGCCTCCCACGAAACCTCCGGGTTGGGGATCAACCCCGCCTGTTGGCGATCACCCTCGGCGATGCCGATTTCCCATTGCGCGGCCGCCAGATCGGGGTTGCCGGCGAATGCCGTTTGCAGGGCTTGTTCGAGGGTCAGGGTCGAGGCGTGCACAAGGCTGGTACTGGCCAACAACAGGATGCCGATGGCGGTTTTTTTCAGGCGTGATCGCGCCGTCAGTTCGGTTAAACCGGGCAATGGAAGACTTCCTTCAATTAAGGATTTTTCGATGCGCCACGGTAGGGTTTTGAACTTATCGACAAGGTGACTGGAACATTACAAATCCGTTATCCACGGTGGGGCGAAGTTGTTTTGTTTTAGGATGCGAAGTGCGAGCGGTGTTATTGCAATACATGGAAACAAATGCGGATTAGTTGTCTGCCGAACAGCACTTGTGTGAACCGAAGTTATGGGATTTTGGTGGGTCGCGCTGCGACCGACTGTCGCGGACCACTGGCTTAGAGCGTTTTGTCGTTGACCCTATAGCCGCTACAACCTTTATTGTGCCGCCTCCCCTCACCCCAGCCCTCTCCCGGTGGGAGAGGGAGCCGACCGAAGTGCATGGCGTTATATATCGACCTGTTAAATCAAGTCGATTATGGATTCAGTAAATTTGTTTCACGTCGGCGTAGTTCTGAAATATCCAGCGCTCAGTCCCCTCTCCCTCCGGGAGAGGGTTAGGGTGAGGGGCCGCCTTAATTAAATATCCATTAAATAAAAGTGGTGATAGATCATGCGAATCCTTGTCATCGAGGACGAGCTTAAAGCTGCCGAATACTTGCATCAGGGTTTGACCGAAAGTGGTTATATCGTCGACCACGCGGCCACCGGCGCCGACGGTTTGCATTTGGCGCAACAACAGGTTTATGACGTGATCATTCTCGACGTCAATCTGCCGGCACTCGACGGCTGGGGCGTGCTGGAACAACTGCGGCGCACCCACTCCACGCGGGTGATGATGCTCACTGCGCGCGGGCGTCTGGCCGACAAGATTCGAGGACTTGATTTGGGCGCCGATGACTATCTGGTCAAGCCCTTCGAGTTTCCCGAACTGCTGGCGCGGGTGCGTACCTTGATGCGCCGCAGCGAAAACATTCCGCAGCCGCAGGTGCTGAAAGTCGCCGACCTGGAACTCGACCCGGGGCGCCATCGCGCATTTCGTGGCGAGCAGCGCATCGACCTGACCACCAAGGAATTCGCCCTGCTGCATTTGCTGATGCGCCAGTCCGGCGAAGTGCTCACCCGCACGCAGATCATTTCGCTGGTGTGGGACATGAATTTTGATTGCGACACCAACGTGGTCGAGGTGTCGATCCGGCGGTTGCGGGCGAAGATCGATGACCCGTTCGAGCACAAGTTGATCCACACCCTGCGCGGCGTCGGTTACGTGCTGGAGGCGCGGGAATGAAGCCCGCCAGTCTGTCGATGCGCCTCGGTTTGACCGTCAGTGTGCTCGGCGCGCTGCTGGTGGTGTTTCTGGCGATCCTCGCCTATTTCGCTCTGACCCATGAGCTCAATGCGCTGTCCAGAGACAGCCTGAAAAAGAAAATGGAGCAGGTTGAACACAGCCTGACGTTGTACGCCGACACTGGCGAAATCGGCGCTAAACCGCACATCCTGCTCGATCAGGTCATGGGCCATGACAACCTCACGCTGACGATTTACGAACGCAGCAATTTGCGCACGCCGTTGCTCAAGTCCGGCACTGGCATGGCCGATTCGCGTATTGAATTGAGGGCTGTGCGGGCGATTACTGACGACCTGGCTTACTCCAGCAGCACCGATACCGAGGGCGCGCAATTCCTCACCGCGTCGAGGCTGATCAGCCTCAAGGACGGCACCCGCGTGCCGGTACTGCTGTCGATGGACAACGCCCACGATGAAGCCTTGCTCAGTGCCTATTTGCGCTCGACGCTAGTGGCTTTGCCGTTGCTGCTGATCTTCATCGGCCTGACCGCTTGGGGCGCAGTGCAACGGGGGTTGGCGCCGATGCGCGAGTTTCGCAAAGTGGCGGCGATGGTCTCGACCCAGGATCTGGATCATCGGCTGTCGGTGGTGAACATGCCGCAGGAGTTGAGCGAACTGGCGCAGGGCATCAACTTCATGCTGCATCGCCTGGATGCGGGGGTGCAGCAGCTATCGCAGTTCTCGGATGATCTGGCGCATGAGTTGCGCACACCGATCAATAACCTGATGGGCAAGGCACAGGTGACGCTGTCGCGCGAACGCACAACAGAGGAATACAAGGACGTGCTGGTCTCGTGCACCGAAGAGCTGGAGCGCGTGACGCGGATTGTTTCGGACATGCTGTTTCTGGCGCAGGTGAGCCACCCGTCGGCGCTGGCGCCGTTTGATGCTGTGGCGCTGGAAGAGGAGGCGTCGAAGGTGGCCGAGATGTTTTCACTGTCGGCGCAGGACAAGCAGATTCATTTGAACGTGGTCGGCAGTGCCTCGGTGATGGGCGACCGGTTGATGATTCAGCGGGCGATATCGAATCTGCTGTCCAACGCGCTGCGCCATTGTCCGTCCGGAAAAACCGTGACGCTGCTGATCGAACAAGGCGCGACGCAGACTTCACTGCTGGTGAGCAATCCCGGTGCGGGGATCGAGGCGCAGCATCTGCCCCATCTGTTTGATCGCTTCTACCGCGTAGACAGCAGCCGCTCGCGCTCGCAAGGCAGCACAGGGCTTGGGCTGGCGATTGTGCGCTCGATCATGAGCCTGCATCAGGGGGTGGCCGACGTGAAGAGTTTGCCGGGGGCGATGACGGTGTTTCGACTGGGTTTCCCGACCGCCGAGTGATCCGTGCAAGAGCCGCCGCAGGCTGCGATCTTTTGCTTTTAAAGATCAATATCAAAAGATCGCAGCCTTCGGCAGCTCCTACAAATGTTGTGTACGCCGCGACGGTTCGGTGGGATTTGGGTCATTTGTACGACTTTTTACCGATACGCACCCATCCTCCCACAAACGCCGAAAGCTCTCGCCGCAACCTCCGTTTCGTCCTACAGCCATAACCTGTGAATGGTTTTATTGTGGATGCCTTCGGGAGGGAATATCAGAGCGAGGAAGGATGATGAAACGAGACATCTTTTGGGAATTGGTTGAGGGCGTCGATACCATGGCAGCCAGCCGGCAGAGCAAAATCAAGCAGATGCCATACACAAGTGGTCGTACCGCCCTGTCACCTGTCTACGCGGGACATCGACGCGATTTTGCGGACCTGCAATATTCTGGCTATATTTGTCCAGAATACGGGGGAGACATGATGATCATCGTTCCGTTGGCTGAAGCCAAAAACAATCTATCCAAACTCGTCGATGACGCGGCAGCGGGACAGGTCATCACGATTGCCAAACATGGTCGTGCGCTAGCCCGTCTCGTCCCAATGGGAAAAACCAGCGGTCAACGCATAGGGGCAATGAAAGGAAAACTGCTGCTACCAGAGGATTTCGACGCCCCATTACCTGACGACATGCTCGATGCTTTTGAGGGCACCCAGGCATGAGGATTCTGCTCGACACGCACATTCTGCTCTGGACACTCAGTGATGACGCCAGACTTTCCGGCAAAGCCAGAAAGCTGATTGAAAACGCTGCCGATATCTACATCAGTACTGCCACCTTCTGGGAAATGGCAATCAAGGTAGGACTCGGAAAGCTGAACGTTGATCTCGAGGAAATTCGGCAGTACTGCATCGAGAGTGGTTTTATCGAACTACCGATAACTTCCGAACACGCCATCGCCGTGAAAGATCTCGAGCACCATCATCGCGGTCCGTTCGACCGCCTTATCGTTGCAACTGCAATGACCGAACCGATGAAACTCCTCACTGCTGATCCATTGGTTGCCCGATACACAGATCTGGTTGTTCTAGTTTAGTTCGGGCTCAAAAAACAGGTGAACACCACCGGCACCTGTGGCTGGCTTGCACGCGATGGCGTCAGATCAGGCAACATCATTGTTGAATATGAGGCCGCCATCGCTGGCAAGCCAGCTCCCACAGTGATCCCGGGTGTACCCGACATTTGTGAACACCACTGAAACCTGTGGGAGCCAGCCTGCTGGCGATGGCGGTGGATCAGTCGATATTTTTGTTGTTTGACACTCCGCCTTCGCGAGCAAGCTCGCTCCCACAGTGATTTCGATTTGACTCAGGTTTTATGAGTACCGCAGACCCAATGTGGGAGCGAGCTTGCTCGCGAAAGCGGTGGATCGGGCAGTAAAAAAAACGGCACCTTTCGATGCCGTTCGCTTTTCACGGTCCAAATATCACTTACGCGCATCCGCCCACGATTTCAGCAGTTCGTTGTAGCTCACGGTCTCGCCCTTCGGCTTCTCGTTAGCCAGTTTCGGTTTCGGTGCGCCCGGCTGGTCGAACCAGTATTGCGCGTCGCGTTCCGGGTTCATTTTCGGTGCGCAGGTGGCCTGGGCCTTGGAGCGTTCGAGGCGGGTCATGATCGCGTCCTGATCCTTGGCCAAGCCATCAAGCGCCTGCTGCGGAGTCTTCTCGCCGCTTGCCGCTTCGGCGATGTGGCTCCACCACAATTGCGCCAGACGCGGATAGTCCGGCACGTTGGTGCCGGTCGGCGACCATTGCACGCGGGCCGGGCTGCGATAGAACTCGACCAGGCCACCGAGTTTCGGCGCCAGATCGGTCATCGCCTGCGAGTTGATGTCCGACTCGCGAATCGGTGTCAGGCCGACGATGGTTTTTTTCAGCGAAACGGTTTTCGAGGTCACGAACTGCGCGTACAGCCACGCCGCGAGTTTCTGTTTCTCAGGCGTAGACTTCATGAAGGTCCACGACCCCACGTCCTGATAGCCGAGCTTCATGCCCTCTTCCCAATACGGGCCTTTAGGCGACGGCGCCATGCGCCACTTCGGCGTGCCGTCGGCGTTGACCACCGGCAGGCCCGGTTTGGTCATGTCGGCGGTGAACGCTGTGTACCAGAAGATCTGCTGGGCGATGTTGCCCTGCGAGGGCACCGGGCCGGACTCGGAGAAGGTCATGCCCGCCGCTTCCGGTGGCGCGTAGGCCTTGAGCCAGTCGACGTATTTGGTGGTGGCAAAAACTGCCGCCGGACCGTTGGTGTCGCCGCCACGGGTCACGCTGGAGCCGACCGGATGGCAGTCCTCGACGCGAATCCCCCACTCGTCCACCGGCAAACCATTGGGCAAGCCCTTGTCGCCGCCACCGGCCATGGAGAACCAGGCATCGGTGAAACGCCAGCCCAGCGACGGATCTTTCTTGCCGTAGTCCATGTGCCCATAAACGCGCTTGCCGTCGATTTCCTTGACGTCTTCGCTGAAGAATTTGGCGATGTCTTCATAGGCCGACCAGTTCACTGGCACACCCAGCTCGTAGCCGTACTTTTCCTTGAACTTGGCTTTCAGGTCGGCACGCTCGAACCAGTCGGCGCGGAACCAGTACAGGTTGGCGAATTGCTGGTCGGGCAATTGATAGATCTTGCCGTCTGGCGCGGTGGTGAACGAGATGCCGATGAAGTCCTTGAGGTCGAGGGTCGGCGAGGTGAAGTTCTTGCCTTCGTTGGCCATCAGGTCGGTGATCGATTCGGTCTTACCGTAGCGAAAGTGCGTACCGATCAGGTCCGAGTCGTTGACCCAGCCGTCATAAATATTCTTGTCGGACTGCATCACAGTCTGCATTTTTTCCACCACGTCGCCTTCTTGCAGCAGGTCGTGGGTGAGCTTGATCCCGGTGATTTCAGTGAAGGCCTTGGCCAGCACCTTGGACTCGTATTCATGGGTGGTCAGGGTTTCCGAAACCACCTTGATGTCCATGCCGCGAAACGGCTCGGCAGCCTTGATGAACCACTTCAATTCTTCGAGCTGCTGTTCGGCCGTCAGGGTCGACGGTTTGAATTCGCTGCCGATCCACTTTTTCGCAGCGTCTTCGTAGGCATCGGCCCAGGCAGATGCGCTCAAGCCGCTGAGTGCCAGCATGGCTGCCAATGAAATGCTATGTCGCAGCTTATTGTTTTTGTCGAACATAGAGACCTCCTGTTTAAGTTGTGGAGCAGACGCTTTACGTGAGCTCGTCGAGCGAACTTTTGTACAGACCCTAGCCCCAACGCATCACAGCCAACAGCCACACCAGGGACAACGCGGACGCGACCCAGATGCTCCAGTCGGTGGCGCCGATTACCAGCAGATGCAGGTAGGCGCTGCCGAGAAGACCGATAAACAAGCGATCGCCACGGGTGGTGGCAATCGGCAGAAACCCTCGCCGTAGAATGCTCGGCGAACGCAATTCCCAAGTGGTCATGCCCACCAGAATCAGGCCGATGACGATGAAGAATGTCGCTGTGGGGGTGGTCCAACTCATCCATTCCATCATCAGCTCCTCAGACCCGACCGAGGGCAAAGCCCTTGGCCACGTGGTTGCGAACAAACCAGATCACCAGCATGCCCGGCAGAATGGTCAACACCCCCGCCGCCGCCAGCACACCCCAGTCGATACCCGAGGCCGATACGGTACGCGTCATCACCGCCGCAATCGGCTTGGCGTTTACCGAAGTCAACGTACGCGCCAGCAACAGCTCGACCCAGGAAAACATGAAGCAGAAAAACGCCGTGACGCCGATGCCGGAGCCGATCAGCGGGATGAAAATCTTCACGAAGAACTTGGGGAAACTGTAGCCATCAATGTAGGCGGTTTCGTCGATCTCCTTCGGCACCCCGGACATGAAACCTTCAAGAATCCACACCGCCAACGGCACGTTAAACAAGCAATGCGCGAGTGCCACGGCAATGTGTGTATCGAACAAACCAATCGACGAATACAGCTGGAAGAACGGCAGCAGGAACACCGCCGGTGGCGCCATGCGGTTGGTCAACAGCCAGAAGAACAGGTGCTTGTCGCCCAGAAAACGATAGCGCGAAAACGCATAGGCCGCCGGCAACGCCACACTCAGGGAGATGACCGTGTTCAGGCTGACGTAGTACAGCGAGTTGAGATAACCGTTGTACCAACTCGGATCGGTGAAGATCACCTTGTAGTTCGCCAGCGTGAACGCCTGTGGGAAAAGCGTCAGGCCGCCGAGGATTTCGGTGTTGCTCTTGAAGGACATGTTCAGCAGCCAGTAGATCGGCACCAGCAGGAACAGAATGTAGATCAGCAGCGGAATAAGCTTTCTTTTGCTCATGGCCGGGCCTCAGCGGTTGGCGTCGGAGTGCGTCATGGCGGTGTAGAACAGCCAGGACACCAACAGGATGATCAGGAAGTACACCAGCGAGAAAGCCGCTGCCGGACCGAGGTCGAATTGGCCTACAGCCATCTGTGTCAACGTCTGACTCAAGAAGGTCGTAGCGTTACCCGGCCCGCCGCCGGTGAGCACGAACGGCTCGGTGTAGATCATGAAGCTGTCCATGAAGCGCAGCATCACCGCGATCAGCAGCACGCTTTTCAACTTGGGTAACTGAATGTGCCTGAACACCGCCCATCCCGAAGCGCGGTCGATGCGCGCGGCCTGGTAGTACACGTCAGGAATCGCCCGTAATCCGGAGAAACACAGCAGCGCCACCAATGAGGTCCAGTGCCAGACGTCCATCACCAACACCGTCACCCAAGCGTCCATGGTGTTGGCCGCGTAGTTGTAGCTGATGCCCATGGCGTTGAGGCTGGAACCGAGCAAACCGATGTCGGCGCGGCCGAAAATCTGCCAAATGGTGCCGACCACGTTCCACGGGATCAGCAGCGGAATCGCCAGAATGATCAGCACCACCGACGACCAACGGCCCTTGGTTGGCATGGTCAGGGCGACGGCGATGCCCAGTGGAATTTCGATCAACAGCACGCAGGCGGAGTAGATGAACTGGCGCAGCAGCGAGTCATGTAGACGCGGGTCCAGCAGCACCTGCTTGTACCAATCGGCGCCAACAAAGTAGCGGCTCGACTGGTCGAAGATGTCCTGCACCGAATAGTTGACCACGGTCATCATCGGGATCACCGCACTGAACGCCACCAGCAAGAACACCGGCAACACCAGCCACCAGGCCTTGTTGTTCTGCACCTTGTTCATGGCTGCACCTCACTGTCGGTGGCTTCAAGGAGGAATTCGTCGGCATAGACCATCAGCCATTGCGCCGGAAAACTGATGTACGCCGTGCCCTGCGGCACCGGTTTGTCTTCCGCCAGGCGAACTTTCAACGGCGCGCCGTCGAGGTCGAGGGTCATGATCTTGTAGGTGCCAAGGTCTTCGACGTGTACGACCCTGGCCTGCATCGCGTCATCAAACGGCTCGTCCCACACGTGAATAAACTCGGGACGGATGCCAACCTTCAGATTTTTCCACTGGCCGTGTTCGATATGGCGCTGCAAGGCGTCGGACAACGGCAGGTGCGTCGAGGCAAAACCGACGCCGCCGGGCTGCGGCTGCACTTCGATCAGGTTCATCCCCGGGCTGCCGATGAAATAGCCGACGAAGGTGTGGCTCGGCCGCTCGAACAATTCCCGTGGCGTGCCGAACTGGACGATCTGGCCGCCGTACATCACCGCGATTTTGTCGGCGAAGGTCGAAGCCTCCAACTGATCGTGGGTGACGTAGACCATGGTGATGTTGAACTGCTCGTGGATCTGCTTGAGCTTGCGCCGCAGTTTCCACTTCAGGTGCGGGTCGATCACCGTCAGCGGCTCATCGAAGAGGATCGCCGAGACGTCATCGCGCACCAGACCACGGCCCATCGAGACTTTCTGTTTTTCGTCAGCGGTGAGGTTGCGCGCCTTCTTGCTCAGCAAGTTTTGCAGGTCGAGCACTTCGGCAATTTCCTGCACCTTGCTGTGCACTTTCGCCTCGGCCATGCCCTGATTGCGCAGGGGAAAGGCGAGGTTATCGAACACGGTCATGGTGTCGTAGACCACCGGAAACTGGAAAACCTGCGCGATGTTGCGCTTCTCCGGCGTCAGGTCGTTGACCGCTTTGCCATCGAACAGCACATGCCCTTGCGAGGGACTGAGCAGGCCGGAAATGATGTTGAGCAAGGTCGATTTGCCGCAACCCGATGGTCCGAGCAAGGCGTAGGCACCGCCCTGCTCCCAGACGTGGTCCATCTCGCGGATCGCATAATCCTCCGCGCCACTCGGGGTTTTGCTGTAGCTGTGGGCGAGGTGTTGCAAGCGGATTTCGGCCATCAGGCAACCCTCGCGACACGCCGACCTGGTGCTTGCACCAGACGGCCCTGCGCATCGAAAACAAACAGTTTATGGGTCGGGATATAGATGCGGATCGGCGCATCGACGTCGTATTCGTGGACACCCGGCAGGTGCAGCACCAGCAGGAAATGCTCGTTGCGCACATGCAGGAAGGTTTCCGAACCGCTGATCTCGGCGACTTCGACGGTGACCGCCAATTCGAGGTCGTCATCGTTACTCGGCACCAGCGAGATATGGCTGGGGCGCACGCCAAAGCGGAACTCGCCCTCGCCCACCGGACGCAAATCGACGTTCAACGGAAAGTGCACGAAATTGGCAAAACTGACTTCGTTGCCGGCAATCCGCCCGGGCATCAGGTTGATCGGTGGCTCGGAGAACAATTCGGCAGCGAGCACCGTTTGCGGCTGGTGATAAACCTCGGTCGACGGGCCGCTCTGGATCACCCGCCCCTCGTGAAGAATGGTCGTGGTGCCGCCCAGCGCCAGGGCTTCGTTGGGTTCGGTGGTGGCATAGATGGCGATGGTGTGGCGCTGCTTGAACAGCTCGCGCATTTCCTGACGCAGTTCTTCGCGCAGTTTGTAGTCGAGGTTGACCAACGGCTCATCGAACAGAATCAGTTCGGCATCCTTGACCAGCGCCCGGGCCATGGCAGTGCGTTGTTGCTGGCCACCAGAGAGCTCCAGCGGATAACGCTGCAAGAACTTCTCGATACGCAGCATGCGCGCGGTTTCCTGCACCCGGCTGTGGATGATCTCTTTCGACACACCGGCCTGGCGCAGTGGCGAGGCGATGTTCTCGAACACGGTCATCGTCGGGTAATTGATGAACTGCTGATAGACCATCGACACGTTGCGCAAACGCACCGGCCGTTGCGTGACGTCGACACCGTTCATCAGCACGCGGCCGCTGTCGGGCTTGTCGAGGCCGGCCATCAGACGCATCAGGCTGGTTTTGCCGGACAGCGTGCGGCCGAGCAAAACGTTGAACGAACCGGGTTCGAATTTCAGGCAGGCATCGTCGATCCAGGTCTGGCCCTCGACGGTGCGGCTGACGTGCTCCAGGGTGAGTGACATGGCTCGGCCTTTTTTATTTTTGGAGTCAAGCGACCTGTGCACAAGAGCGACTTTCGTGCCAGAAAAGGCAAGCTGTTGATTTGTCGTGAAATTCGTTGAAAACGTCGAGAAGAGGCATTCAATGGTGAACACATTTGAACAGTTGGACGATTGACAATGAACAATAGTGAACAACACTCTATGAACGCTTTTTGCCCGATCTTGAATACGATATAGGTCCCTGTGGGAGCGAGCTTGCTCGCGAAAGCGATGTGTCATTCAACGAATTTATTGACTGACCCGGCGCTTTCGCGAGCAGGCTCGCTCCCACAGGGGATGCATGCAGTTCTCAGGATTTGGGCCCATAACAATAATAAAATCGCTGCTTCAGAGGCTGACCCGCCATGGCCGCACCTGCCCCGCCGTTGTCCCACGACGCGATCGTCCAGAGTTCCTGGCAACGCTGTCGCGCGTTCGGTCTTGACCACCAGAGCACCCCGGCTTTCGATCAACTGCCCGCCGCCAGCATTGCGCGGCTACTCGACAGTCATCATTCACTGGTGCAGACCACCCACCAGGAAGTGCTGCCCTATTACGAGAACATCCTGAGCAATTCCAATTGCCTGATCATGCTCGCCGACAATCAAGGCCAGGTGCTGACGTCGTGGGGCACTCAACGCTTTATCGAGCCGAATCTGGCCCGGGGTTTTCAGGCCGGAGCAAGCTGGATGGAGCGCTGCAGCGGCACCAATGCCATCGGCACGGCGCTGGCGTGTGAGCAGGCCGTGCACATCGAACACGATGAACACTTTCTCAAAGCCAATCGCTTCATGACCGGTTCCGCCGCGCCGATTTTCGACGCCGAGCGCAAGGTGATCGCGGTGCTCGACGTCTCTAGCGACAGCTATCTGCCGCCGTCGCACACGCTGGGCATGGTCAAGATGATGAGCCAGACCGTTGAGAACCGGCTGATCCTCAACCTGTTCCACGGCCAGCATTTTCAACTGACCTTCAACACCGGGTTGAACAACCTCGACAGTCAGTGGGCCGGTTTATTGATCTTTGATGAGAGCGGTCAGGTGCTGTCGGCCAATCGCCGGGCGGACAATCTGCTCGGCGTTCGTTTGTCGCGGGTGAGCGTTGAGAGCCTGTTCAAGGTGTCGTTGCTGGAGTTGATCAATCAGCCAGACGGGCTGCCGTTCGCGTTGCAGACCTCGGGGCGCAACCGTTTTCAGTGTTTGTTGAAGCGGCCGAAACAGGCGCCGATTCAGGCGCGAGTGTTTACCGCTGAAGCTAAACCAGTGCTTTCAACAGCAATCAGCCTAAACACCCTGCACTTTGGCGACAGCCGCGTGGAAAAAGCCGTGCGTCAGGCCGAACGGCTGTTGGAAAAAGACATTCCGTTGTTGATTCATGGCGAAACCGGTGTCGGCAAGGAAGTGTTCGTCAAAGCCCTGCACCAAGCCAGCTCGCGCAGCAAACAGGCCTTCATCGCCGTCAACTGCGCAGCCATCCCCGCCGAATTGGTCGAATCCGAGCTGTTCGGATACGAGAAAGGCGCGTTCACCGGTGCCAACCAGAAAGGCAGCATCGGCCTGATCCGCAAAGCCGACAAAGGCACGCTGTTCCTCGATGAAATCGGCGACATGCCATTGCCGACTCAGGCGCGCTTATTGCGCGTGTTGCAGGAACGTTGCGTGCAACCGGTGGGCAGCAGCGAGTTGTTTCCGGTGGATCTGCGGATTATCTCGGCGACTAACCGCTCGTTGCGCGAACAAGTGCAGTTGGGGCGCTTTCGTGAGGATTTGTATTACCGCATTGGTGGCCTGACGCTGGAACTGCCGCCGCTGCGTGAGCGCAGTGATAAGGAGGCGTTGTTTAAACGGCTGTGGGAACAACATCGTGAACCGACGCAGTGGGCGGGTTTGAGCCGAGAGGTGCTGGAGTTGTTCGATAAGCATCCGTGGCCGGGGAATCTGCGCCAGGTCAGCAGCGTGATGCAGGTGGCGCTGGCCATGGCTGAAGAGCAACCGGTGCGGCCGGAGCATCTGCCGGATGATTTTTTTGTCGATCTGGAGATGGAGCCGGTAGAGAGCGCTGAACCGTTGGGCGTTGATCTTAATGATGTGGAAGCGCTGAACCGGGAGTTGAAAGCGGCCGGGGGGAATATTTCGCACTTGGCGCGGCGGTTGGGGGTTAGTCGCAATACCCTTTATAAGCGGTTGCGCCAACTTGGCGACTGAGTGAACACCCCTTCCCCTCACCCCAGCCCTCTCCCGGAGGTAGAGGGGGCCGACCGAGGTGTCTGGCGCTAAACGTCGACCTGAAATACCGAGTCGATTATGGATTCGACTGGGATCTTCAAGGCCCGAGTTCCGGTCGATTATGGATTCGACTGGGATCTTCAAGGCCCGAGTTCTGGTCGATTATGGATTCGACCGGGATCTTCAAGGCCCGAGTTCCGGTCGATTATGGATTCGACCGGGATCTTCAAGGCCCGAGTTCTGGTCGATTATGGATTCGGCGCAAATCGCTCAAGTCGGCGGATTTTTTGAACATCCCCCAATCAGTCCCCTCTCCTGGGGGAGAGGGTTAGGGTGAGGGCGAAAAGGCCGGTTCGACATGCTCAGCGGCAGCAGCCCCCAGCGTCCGCACACCCACCAACAGCACAATCACCATCATCAAACCTGCGCCAATGGCGACGCCGAACCCTGCGCGTGCGCCATACGCATCGATGACCAGCCCCGCAACCATGCCCCCAAGCGCTACGCCGATGCTGATGCCGGTGGTCATCCACGTCAGCCCTTCGGTGATCCGCGACGGCGGGATGATGATCGTCCCCAGCTTCATCACCACAACCATTGTTGGCGCAAACGATATGCCCGCGATAAACAGCATCGCTGACAGGACATAAACGTCCGGGGAGAAAATAGGCAATACGCCGGTGAACGCCGTGACCAATATCCCGATAAAGAACTGTTGTTCTATCGGCAGCGAAATCCGCAATGCACCGAACGTCAGGCCCGCCACCAGTGAGCCGAGCGCATAGGCGGCGAGGATGAAGGTGGCAGACGCGGGCCAGTCTTGTTCATTGGCGAAAGCCACGACGGCGACATCGATTGCTCCGCCAATTGCACCCATCGCCAACAGCGCCAGGACAATGGTGCGAACGCCAG
This sequence comes from Pseudomonas sp. NPDC098747, assembly GCF_044760045.1. Classification (NCBI taxonomy): domain Bacteria; kingdom Pseudomonadati; phylum Pseudomonadota; class Gammaproteobacteria; order Pseudomonadales; family Pseudomonadaceae; genus Pseudomonas; species Pseudomonas sp. NPDC098747. The sequence goes on from NZ_JBIWAL010000002.1 coordinate 26,871, forward strand.
GAATCAGCAAAGTGGAACCGCTGTTGCTGCGGTTGCCAACGACCACTTTCGGTTCGGTCTGGCGCTGCATGAGAAACGCCGTCACCCCGATGGCCAGCAGCCCGACCGCCACCAGTGGCCCGGCTTCGGCGAAAAAGCTCACGCTCAAACCGATCGCCAGCGGCGGGCCGATGATGTACGCGAGTTCGGTCAGGACCGTATCCAGAGAGAACGCCGTGTGCAGCTGCGGCTTGCCACGGAACAACTGCGTCCAGCGTGCCCTGATCATGGACGGCATGCTGGGCATCGTCCCCGCCAGTGCCGCCAGAACAAAAAACAATCCGGCAGGAGCCCTCATGTAGACGGCGAAGATCAGCGCCAGCAGCATGATCACGCTGAAAGCCGTGACGATGGGCAGCACTCGACTCTGGCCACGCTGATCAACGAGTCTCGAAATCGCCGGGCCGAGCAGCGCATTGGCCAAGGTGAACGTACCGGCGACGGCGCCGGCCAACCAGTAGACACCGGTTTGCTGGACCAGCATGGTGATGATGCCGATGCCGATCATTGCTTGTGGCAATCGAGCAATAGAACTCGCAAGCACTAACCCCGTGGCGCCGGGGGTCGTTAACAGGTCGCGATAGTGATTGGCCATGATTCCTCCCTTCCATGATCGTCGCTGGTCAGCATCCTGCTGCAAGCGCTGCCGCCCATGTTGGCGGAGTCAGACATCAAGACCTACGCGTAGAGCAAAAGCAACCCCCTCACCCCAGCCCTCTCCCGGAGGGAGAGGGGGCCGACCGAGGAGTCTCGGGTCATCCATCGACCTGAAAAAACGCGTCGATTATAGATTCAGAGCCGCCCGTTCAGATCCGCATACATCGACCTGAACAAACCAGTCGAATATGGATTCAGAGCAGATTGTTCAGGTCGGCGTATCGTTCAAGCATCCCCCAATCAGTCCCCTCTCTCTACGGGCGGTCCGACGTTTCGGGAGGGTTAGGGTGAGGGGCTTTTTTGACTCCAAACAAAAACCCGCACAAGGCGGGTTTTGTTTTGCAGCAAACACAGCAATCAGTCAGCCAACCGCCACGTCGTCCCACCCTTGCCGTCTTCCAGCACCACGCCCATGGCGGTGAGCTGGTCGCGGATGCGGTCGGATTCGGCCCAGTCTTTACCGGCCCGAGCCGCCAGACGCGCAGCAATCAGCGCATCGACTTCAGCCGCATCAACACGCCCTTCGGCGCCGGCCTGCAGGAAGTCATCGGCTTCGAGCTGCAACACACCCAGCACGCTGGCCAGTTCTTTCAGACGTGCCGCCAGACCTGCCGCTGCATCAAGATCGCTCTCGCGCAGACGGTTGATCTCACGGACCATCTCGAACAGCACCGCGCAGGCTTCCGGCGTGCCGAAGTCGTCGTTCATCACCGTGGTGAAACGTTCGACAAACGCTTCGCCGCCAGCCGGAGCCACGTTCGGCAGACCTTTCAACGCGTGGTAGAAACGCTCAAGTGCGCTTTTGGCGTCCTTGAGGTTGTCTTCCGAGTAGTTGATCGCGCTGCGGTAGTGGCTCGATACCAGCAGGTAACGCACGACTTCCGGGTGGTACTTTTCCAGCACGTCGCGAATGGTGAAGAAGTTGTTCAAGGACTTGGACATCGTCTCGCCATTGATGCGAATCATGCCGCAATGCATCCACGCGTTGGCGTAGGTCTTGCCGGTGGCCGCTTCGCTCTGGGCGATTTCGTTTTCGTGGTGCGGGAACTCAAGGTCGCTGCCGCCGCCATGAATATCGAAAGTCTCACCCAGGCAGCAGGTCGACATCACCGAGCATTCGATGTGCCAGCCCGGACGCCCGTCGCCCCACGGCGATGCCCAGCTAGGCTCGCCCGGTTTGACGCCTTTCCACAGGACGAAGTCCAACGGGTCTTGCTTGGCTTCGTCGACCTCGATCCGCGCACCGATGCGCAGGTCTTCGATCTTCTTGCGCGACAGCTTGCCGTACCCCATGAACTTGCCGACGCGGTAGTACACGTCGCCATTGCCCGGGGCGTAGGCGTAGCCCTTGTCGATCAAGGTCTGGATCATCGCGTGCATGCCCGGAATGTGATCCGTGGCGCGCGGTTCCATGTCCGGCTTCTTGATGTTCAGGCGCGCTTCGTCTTCATGCATCGCGGCGATCATGCGCTCGGTCAACGCTTCGAACGACTCGCCGTTCTCGTTGGCGCGATTGATGATCTTGTCGTCGATGTCGGTGATGTTGCGCACGTAAGTCAGGTCGTAACCGCTGAACCGCAACCAGCGGGTCACCAGGTCGAACGCGACCATGCTGCGACCGTGGCCCAGGTGGCAGTAGTCGTACACGGTCATCCCGCAGACGTACATGCGCACCTTGTTGCCATCGAGCGGCTTGAAGACTTCTTTGCTCTTGGTGAGCGTGTTGTAAATCGTAAGCACGTTGGTTTCCTTGACGCTAAATCACTGGCCCCACGAATCACGCAGGGTCACGGTACGGTTGAATACCGGCTGACCTGGTTTCGAGTCCTTGATATCGGCAACGAAGTAGCCTTCGCGCTCGAACTGGAAACGGTCTTCCGGCTGTGCATTGCCAAGCGATGGCTCAGCACGACAACCGGTCAGCACTTGCAGTGAATCAGGGTTGATGTTGTCGAGGAAACTCGCGCTGTCTTCGGCCTTCTCAGGGTTGGCGGAACGGAACAGACGATCGTACAGACGCACTTCACACTCGATGCTGGCAGCGGCCGGCACCCAGTGGATCACGCCTTTGACCTTGCGGCCTTCCGGGTTCTTGCCCAGAGTTTCCGGGTCGTAGGAGCAACGCAGTTCGACGATGTTGCCATCGGCGTCCTTGATCGCTTCGTCAGCGCGGATCACGTAGCTGCCACGCAGACGCACTTCGCCGCCCGCTTCCAGACGTTTGTAGCCCTTCGGCGGCTCTTCCATGAAGTCTTCACGGTCGATGTAGATTTCCCGGGCGAACGGCAGAGCGCGCACGCCCATGTCTTCTTTCGGGTGGCGCGGCAGTTCGAGGTTCTCGACCTGGCCTTCAGGGTAGTTGCTGATCACGACTTTCAGCGGACGCAGCACGCACATGGCACGCGGGGCGCTGTGGTCGAGGTCGTCACGGATGCTGAATTCGAGCATGCCGAAGTCGACCACGCCGTCGGAACGGTTGGTGCCGATCATTTCGCAGAAGTTGCGGATCGATTTCGGCGTGTAGCCACGGCGACGGAAGCCCGACAGCGTCGACATGCGCGGATCGTCCCAGCCATGGACGTGCTTTTCATCGACCAGCTGCTTGAGCTTGCGCTTGCTGGTGATGGTGTAGTTGAGGTTCAGGCGGCTGAACTCGTACTGACGCGGCTGCGCCGGCACTGGCAATGCGTCGAGGAACCACTCGTACAGCGGACGATGGCTTTCGAATTCCAGGGTGCAGATCGAGTGGGTGATGCCTTCGATGGCGTCCGACTGACCGTGGGTGACGTCGTAGTTCGGGTAGATGCACCACTTGTCACCGGTCTGATGGTGATGGGCGTGGCGGATGCGGTACATGATCGGGTCGCGCAGGTTCATGTTCGGCGAGGCCATGTCGATCTTGGCGCGCAGTACACGGGCGCCGTCCTGGAACTCACCGGCCTTCATGCGGGCGAACCAGTCGAGGTTCTCTTCAACCGAACGGTCGCGGAACGGGCTGTTTTTGCCCGGCTCGGTCAGGCTGCCACGGTATTCCTTGGCTTGCTCAGGCGTCAGGTCGTCGACGTAGGCCTTGCCGGCCTTGATCAGCTCGACGGCCCAGTCGTGCAACTGGTCGAAAGACTGCGAGGCGTAGCGCACTTCACCGGACCATTCGAAGCCCAGCCATTTGACGTCGCTTTCGATCGCGTCGATGTATTCCTGATCTTCCTTGGCCGGGTTGGTGTCGTCGAAACGCAGGTGCGTGACGCCGCCGAACTCCTGGGCCAGGCCGAAGTTCACGCAGATCGACTTGGCGTGGCCGATGTGCAGGTAGCCGTTGGGCTCAGGCGGGAAACGGGTGATGATCTTGGTGTGCTTGCCCGAGTCCAGGTCTGCCTGGATGATCGGCCGCAGGAAATTGACCGGCACGGCAGGGCCGGACTTGGCATTCGAGGTAGGGTCGACAGTGGGCTTGCTCATAGGATCCTTGACTTACATGTGCGCGGCCGCAGAAGAGGGGCCTGACAAAACAAAGCCGCTATCATAGCCGATGCCGTCAAGGGCCTGACAGAGCAGGCCCTATAAAGGCGTGCATTTAATCGCACGGAAATGAAAAACTGCCTCGAAATTCGCGCCTGTCACGCTAAACTGCGCACCTTGGCCTTCACGGGCTGAACCGGTACAGGGTGAAAATGGCCCGATACCCACGAATTCCTTATAAAGAGCATTGATCATGACTCAAGTAAAACTGACCACTAACTTTGGTGACATCGTCATCGAACTGAACGACGAAAAAGCCCCGATCACCGCGGCCAACTTCATCGAATACGTTAAAAAAGGTCACTACGAGAACGTCGTGTTCCACCGTGTGATCAAGGGTTTCATGATCCAGGGCGGCGGTTTCGAGCCTGGCATGAAGGAAAAGAAAGACAAGAGCCCAAGCATTCAGAACGAAGCTGACAACGGTCTGAAGAACGAGAAGTACACCCTGGCCATGGCTCGCACCATGGAGCCGCATTCGGCATCGGCGCAGTTCTTCATCAACGCCACCGATAACGGCTTCCTCAACCACAGCGCCAAGACCGCTCAGGGCTGGGGCTACGCAGTGTTCGGTAAAGTGGTTGCCGGCTTCGACGTTGTCGACAAGATCGAAGGCGTTTCCACCACGTCCAAGGCAGGCCACCAAGACGTACCAGCAGACGACGTGATCATCGAGAAAGCCGAGATCATCGAAGCGTGATATTGCTGATTTCAGACTTGCATCTGGAAGAGGAGCGCCCGGACATCACCCGGGCGTTTCTGGATTTGCTCGCCGCACGCGCCCGCTCGGCGAGTGCGTTGTACATTCTGGGCGACTTCTTCGAAGCGTGGATTGGCGACGACGCCATGACGCCTTTCCAGCGTTCCATCTGCCAGGCCCTGCGCGATTTGAGCGACAGCGGCACGGCAATATTTCTGATGCACGGCAATCGCGACTTCATGCTCGGCAAGGCCTTTTGCAAACAGGCCGGCTGCACATTATTGAAGGACCCGAGTGTCGTGCAGTTCTACGGCGAGCCGGTGCTGTTGATGCACGGCGACAGCCTCTGCACCCGCGACGTCGGCTATATGAAGCTGCGGCGCTATCTGCGTAACCCGCTCACGCTGTTTATCCTGCGCAATTTGCCGCTGCGCACCCGCCATAAACTGGCGCGCAAACTGCGCAGCGAGAGCCGGGCGCAAACGCGGATGAAGGCCAATGACATTGTCGACGTCACGCCGGAAGAGATTCCGCGAATCATGCAGGCGTTTAGCGTGAAAACCCTGATTCACGGGCACACCCATCGTCCGGCGATCCACAAGCTGCAGCTCGGTGAGCAGGCGGCGAAGCGGATTGTGCTGGGCGATTGGGATCGTCAGGGTTGGGCGTTGCAGGTGGATGAGAACGGGTATGCGTTGGCGCCGTTCGACTTTGCGCCGCCGCCACAGCTAGCGGCACCCGCTAACTGACGAAACACAAAAACCAATGTGGGAGCGAGCTTGCTCGCGAAAGCGGTGCGTCAGACACTTCAGTGCTGAATGACACATTGCATTCGCGAGCAGGCTCGCTCCCACATTTTTGACCGCGTTTTACTTAGTGACCGCTGGCAGCCGGCCCCGCCTTCGCCGCAAACGGCGGCTTCGCCAGCCACACAATCAATATCAACCCCATGAACCCCCACCCCAACAGCGTGAAGTAATCCACGGTGGAGAGCATGTACGCCTGACTGGTCAGGATCTGATCCATATGCGCGTAGGCCGGTTGACTCGCTCCACCCAACGAATTCAAGGTTTCGCGAGTCGCCGGCTCATAGGTGCTGATGCTTTCGCTCATATAGGCATGATGCTGATCCGCGCGGCGAATCCAGATCCAAGTGGTCAGCGATGCCGCGAAGCTGCCGCCCAACGTGCGCAGGAAGGTCGCAAGGCCCGCGCCGTCAGCGATCTGGCTTGGCGGCAAGTCCGACATCAGAATGCTCAACGTCGGCATGAAGAACAGCGCCACGCCAATGCCCATGAACAGTTGCACCAGCGCAATGTGCTGGAAGTCCACCTCATTGGTGAACCCGGCGCGCATGAAGCAGCTCAGGCCAATCGCCAGAAACGCCAGCCCGGCCAGCAAGCGCAGGTCGAACTTGTTCGCGTACTTGCCGACAAACGGCGACAGCAGCACCGGCAGAATGCCGATCGGTGCCACAGCCAACCCAGCCCAAGTCGCGGTGTAGCCCATCTGGGTTTGCAGCCATTGCGGCAGGATCAGGTTGATGCCGAAGAACCCGGCGTAGCCCAACACCAACACAATCGTGCCGATGCGGAAGTTGCGATGAGCGAACAGGCGCAGATTGACCACCGGATGCTGGTCAGTCATTTCCCAGATCACGAACACCGCTAGCGCAATCACCGAAATCGCCGCGCCGATGATGATGAAGTTCGACTCGAACCAGTCCAGGTCATTGCCCTTGTCGAGGATTACCTGCAACGCGCCAACGCCGATGATCAGCGAGATCAGCCCGACGTAATCCATCGGCTGACGACTGGTCACCACCGGACGCTTGGCCAGTTGCGAACGCACCACCATCACCGCAAAGATGCCGATCGGCACGTTGATGAAGAAGATCCACGGCCAGCTATAACTGTCGGTGATCCAGCCACCGAGAATCGGCCCGGCAATCGGCGCCACCACCGTGACCATCGCCAGTAACGCCAGGGCCATTCCCCGTTTGGCGGGGGGATAAACAGCGATCAACAACGTTTGCGTCATCGGGTACAGCGGCCCGGCGACCAGGCCTTGCAACACACGGAAGCCGATCAGTTCTGGCATCGACGTCGAGATACCGCAGAGGAACGATGCCAGTACAAACAGAATGGTCGCCCAGAGAAACAGCTTCACCTCGCCGAAACGGCGGCTGAGCCAACCGGTCAGCGGCAGCGCAATCGCGTTGCTCACGGCGAACGAAGTGATCACCCAGGTGCCCTGCTCCGAACTCACGCCGAGGTTGCCGGAAATCGTCGGCAGCGCCACGTTGGCGATGGTGGTGTCGAGCACTTGCATGAAGGTCGCCAGCGACAGGCCGATGGTGCTGAGCAACAGGCTGGGCGGCGTGAAAGATGCGTTATTGCTCATCGCGAATCCTTTGAAACCTGATTGGCGCTGCGCCAGTTACAGACGCAGCTGCGCTTGTGGGAATGAGCTTTTGTGATGAGGAGATCTATCTGTGGTGGCAGGATTTATTTGTAGTGGCAGGATCTATTTGTGGTGACGGGATTTATCTGTGGCGAGGGGATTTATCCCCGTTGGTCTGCGCAGCAGACCCATCTTTCCAGATCAAAAGAGGGGCCGCTTCGCGACCCAACGGGGATAAATCCCCTCGCCACAGATAAATCCCTTATCTACAGATGAATTCCCTCATCACAGATAAATCCCTTATCTACAGATGAATTCCCTCATCACAGATAAATCCCTTATCTACAGATGAATTCCCTCATCACAGATAAATCCCCTATCTACAGATGAATTCCCTCATCACAGATAAACCCCTTACCTACAGATGAATTTCCTCTAAACAGATAAATCCCCTCACCACAAAGATTTCTCCCACAGGATGAATGTCAGCGTTGCGCGGTTTTGCTGGCCGCGGCGCTGTTGTCGTGGATCAGCCGCGCAATCATCGCGTCGGCTTCGGCCAGTTGACGGTCGTAGACGTTGGTGCTGAACGAGGCTTTTTGCGGTGGTTGCTGGGCGAGCACCGGGCCGCTCTGGTCGTGCAGATTGACCTCGACGTTAGTCGACAGACCAACGCGCAGCGGGTGCTTGACCAGCTCTTCAGCGTTGATGTGAATCCGCACCGGCACACGCTGGACGATCTTGATCCAGTTACCGGTGGCGTTCTGCGCAGGCAGCAGGGCAAACGCGCTGCCAGTGCCGGCGCCGAGGCTGTCGATGGTGCCGCTGTATTTCACGTCGCTGCCGTAGATGTCGGCTTCGATGTCCACCGGTTGGCCGATGCGCATGTCACGCAACTGAGTTTCCTTGAAGTTGGCGTCGATCCACAGTTGATCCAGCGGGATCACCGCCATCAGCGCGGTGCCCGGTTGTACACGCTGGCCGAGCTGCACGGTGCGTTTCGCGACGTAACCGGTGACCGGTGCAATCAAGGTGCTGCGGGCGTTGGTCAGGTAGGCCTGACGCAGATCGGCAGCGGCAGACATCACCTCCGGGTGCGACGAAACCACGGTGTCGTCGACCAGTGCGCTGGTGGTTTTCAGTTGCTGTCGGGCGTTGGCCAAGGCGTTTTGCGCCGAGGTCAGGTCATCGCGGGCGTGGGACAGTTCTTCCTGGGAAATCGCCCCGCCTGAGGCAAGACTCTTGCGGCGGTTGTAGTTGTCCTGGGCTTTCTGCACTTCAGCTTGCTGGGCGTTGACCTGGGCTTTCATGCCATCGACATTGCTGTACAAGCCGCGCACCTGACGGACGGTGCGCGCCAGTTTGGCCTGAGCACTTTGCAGGCCGACTTCAGCGTCGTTGGGGTCGAAGTTGATCAGCACCTGACCCTCGTGAACCAAGTCACCATCGTCAGCACCAATGCTGACCACAGTGCCGGTCACCAGCGGCGTGATCTCAACCACGTTGCCGTTGACGTAGGCGTCGTCGGTGCTTTCGTTCCAGCGCCCGATGAATTCGTGATACGCCCAGACGCCAGCGATAGAGAGGATCACCACGACGGCCAGCGTCAGCAGCAGCACTTTGCGTTTGCGCGGGTTGCCGGTGTCCGGGGTGTTGTCTTGAGCTTGAGTGTTTTCGGCAGTGGCCATGACAAATACCTTGAATTAGTTGTGCGGCGTGGCTGGGCGGGCGTTGGCTGCGGTCAGGGTTTGCCCCTGGAAGCCGCCGCCCAGCACTTGCATCAGTTGAATCGACAGGTCGATCTGCTCGGCATTGAGGTTGGCCAACTGACGTTGGGCCTGGAGCAATTGCTGCTCGATGCTGAGCACGTCCAGGTAGTTGCCGATGCCGGAACCGTAACGCTGGACGACGGTGTTGTAAGAGTCCTGCGCAATGTCAGTGGCGTGTTGCTGCGCACCGATCTGCCGGCCGATGTCACGCAACTGATTGATCGTGTCGCTGACATCACCGAGTGCTTTCACCAGACTTTTGTTGTACTGCGCCACCGCCAGATCGTAATCGGCGTCTCGCGCATCGAGGTTGGCGCGCAGGCGTCCACCGTCGAAGATCGGCACTGAAATGGTCGGGGCTATGTTGAAGAAGCGACTGGCAGAACCGAACATCGCATCACCCAACAACGACTCCGCCCCGGCCGAGGCCGTGAGGTTCAGGTTGGGATAGAACCGGGTTTTCGCCGAGTCGATGTCTTTACTCGCGGCTTCCACGCGCCAGCGGGCGGCGACCAGATCCGGACGACGACCGAGCAGTTCCGCCGGCAACACCGACGGTACGGCCACGGCGCTGGCTTGCAGGATTTTCGGGCGGGCGATTTCATTGCCGCGATCCGGGCCTTTGCCGAGCAGCACCGCCAAGGCGATTTTCGCGCTATTCAGGCGTTTTTCCGCGTCGATCAGGCTCGCTTCGGAGCTGGCTTCAAGGCTTTGCGTTTGCTGGAACTGATACTGACTGTCGATCCCCGAACTCAGGCGACGCTGGCTCAGCTCAAGCATCTGTTTGGTGCGCTTGAGGTCGTCGTTGGCCAGGTCATAAACGATGTGCGCCTGACCGAGATCGCTGTAGGCGCGTGCGACGTCGGCGGCGAGCGTCAGTTGTGCGGCCTGACGATCGACTTCAGCGGCGCGGGCCTGACCGAGTGCGGCTTCCCAGGCGTCACGCTGGCCGCCCCACAAATCGAAGTTGTAATTGAAGCCGGCGCTGACGTTACGCACGGTGGCGTAGGCATCACCCTGCCCTCGTGGGTCCTGATCCTTGGCCAGCCGCGAACGGCTGATGCCGGCGCTGGCGTCCAGCGTCGGATAACGTTCGGCATCGGCGGCATACGCGGCAGCGCTGGCCTGATGGGCGCGGGCTTCGGCGATCTGCATGTCGGGGCTGTCGTGCAGGGCTTCGCGGATCAAGCCGTCGAGTTGCGGATCGCCGAGGCTGGTCCACCAGTCGCTTTTCGGCCATGCCGCTGGCGACAGCGTGACGCCATTGAGCGACTGACCGACTTTGAGGCTTTTCGCATTGAGGCCCTGGCCTTGAGTGTCGAGGCCGCTGTAGTTGGCGCAACCGGCAAGGATCATCGCTGACAGCACCAGGGTGAAGCTGCTGCGCAAGGTTTTACCGCTCATTGTGTTCACCTAACCGCTGGAGGGTGATCGGGTCACCGGCTGCCAGCAGGATTTTCTTGAGGAGGTATTCCAGAGTCTTCAACTCGTCCCGGGAGATGGCGCCGGCCAGTTCATTCATTGCGTCGGCGCCGATGTACGGCAGGCGGTCGGCCAGTTGCTGGCCTTGTTCGGTCAGTTTGAGTTGCACCTGACGGCGATCGCCTTCGCTGCGGTGGCGGGCAAGGAAACCTTTCTGTTCCAGACGATCGAGCATGCGTGTCATCGAACCGCTGTCCAGCGACAAATGCCGGCACAGCTCGGCCGGCGTATCGACGCCGAACTGGGCCATGATGATCAACACCTTGAACTGCGCGGCGGTGATGCCGTGGGGTTCCATGTGGGTGTCGATGATCCGGTCCTTGAGCAAAGCGGCACGGCCCAGCAGCAGGCCGAGATGGCAGTGTTTGAATTCGTCTGGGGTGAAGTGCTTCATTTGCTCACCTAATAACTGCCTAGGCAGTGAATGTGTGTCGAGATGTTACTGCCTAGGCAGCGAATGTCAATGGAATAGTTAGCAGGCTTGGTAATTAGCTGATAAATGAGCTGGAATTTTGTGGGGTGCATGCGGACGCCTTCGCGAGCAAGCTCGCTCCCACAGAGAGCGTCCTGCGAACAAGGATCCAGTGTGGGAGCGAGCTTGCTCGCGAAGGCAGCGACTCGGTCTGAGGTCAGTCAGGATTCGTCAGAAGGACGGGCTGGTGGTGCCGATGGCGGTTGCACCGGACGCACTTCGCGCCCACGCAAGGCAGTGGCCACATAGCCGCAGGCGCGTTTCGTGCCCGCGAACATGCTGTGCCAGCCCGGTGGTGCTGGCTCGACGGCGGCACGCAATGCCCGGGCGTAATCGAGCACCAGACCGGGCGTCCAGGCCATGGCTTCGGCGCGCTTGCGCACTTGGGCCGCGACCCAGAATTCGGGGCTGATGATGATCCGGGCGAAATCCAGCATGCTTGATTTGCCGCGATTCATCGCGCCTTCAAGGGCTGCTTCCAGGCTATGGGCGACGGCGCTGGAACAATTGCGGCTGGTGAGGTTGTAGGTGGCGTTCTGCCGATAATTGGCCCAGAACCCGGCCAATCGCTGGGCATCGTAATGGGCAAAACTGACCTGAACCGAAGACGGGCACCAGTCGGCGACCTCGCTCGGGTAGTCGGGTAAAAACCTGCCGGCGACATCGTTGTTGGGAGTGGCCCGCAACAACCGCACGAAATCCCCGGCCGAACGATCAATGTCGTCCTGCGGATAGTGGCTGATGTAGATGTCCGGCCCGCATTCGAGTGCGGCGTGGCCGGCGGAGATGACGCCATTGATATCGACCGCCGCGATGTAGCGGTTGAGCAGGCGATTGCGCACCAAGGTGTCGTCAACTGTGCCGCTGGGTGTCCAGACATGGATCACCAGTGCGTTGCTGCATGCCGGCGCGCTGACCGGGGAAATGGAGATCGGCGACTGCCAGTTTTTGAAGCGGATGGCCTGGCGCAGCAAGGCACTTCCCGAGAGGAAAATGCTCATGCCAATGCAAAACGGCACCGTGCCCTTATAGAGCGTCGGGTACGGTTCGAGGATGAACAGGCCAAAACCGATTTCGAACAACCCCGTCAGCAATGACAGTCGCCAGCCGACAAAACGCACGACCACTGCCGCTGCCAGACGAAAGCCGCCATCGACCAGAAAAGCCCCGCCAAACAGCACCGCGAGAATCAGGCCGGCGGCATATTGCCTGTCGACGATCAGCAGCCCGAGTATCAGGAAAGCTACACCGCGCGCTTTGCGCAAAGCAGCAGAGGTGCCGGTGTGTGGTGCCGGCACCAGCAAAATGATCAAAGCATCGAGCAACAGCAGATAACCGAAAAAATGCAGCGGAAAATACATCACGCCGTCCAGCGCATCGATGAATATCGCCACGCCGGCAGCGCCCCAGACCACACCGGTCAGGGCCAACGATGACCAGCGCTTTCGGACAAAATCGTTACCGAGCAGGATCATGCTCAAGCGGACCATAAGACCAACCTATGAGGCGTCAGGCAACGGCCCGCGCGGCTTTCAAGTCCGCTGAGTCTAATACATCCTGAGAGAACCGGATCGCGGCGCGGCGATCCGGTTATCGGCACTTCTAACTAGAAATCGCGCTTGTAGAAGATGTCCAGCGAACTGGCCACGCCGCTGGCGACTTCGACGTAAACCTTCTTGCTCAGCTTGTAACGCAGGGCAATGGTGCTGGCCGGTTCAAACACACCAACGCCATATCGCAAACTGAGCTTCTCGGAGATATTGCCGCTGGCCACCACGCTGGTGGTGTCGCCGCTGCCCTGGGTGTCGAGCTGGAAATCCTGAATACCCAGATCCTTGGCCAGGCCACTGGTCACACCAGAGCTGCCCATCAAGCCCAGGCCCAACGCCGCTTGCGCGAGCATGTTGTTGTCTTCGCCGTTGGTGCTCAACGGACGGCCGAGGACCAGGTAGGACAGCGCCTGCTCCTGACTCATCGCCGGCTCGGAGAAGATCTGCGTGGTCGGTTGTTCCGCGCTGCCGCTCAGGCGAATACCGGCGATCACATCGTCGGTCTGGCGGATCGCTTCAATGTCCAGATACGGCTGATCGATCGGCCCGGCGAACAACAGACGCGCACGCCGCACCGTCAGGCGCTGACCGTAGGCGCGATAACGCCCGTCGTTGAGCCACAGTTCGCCACGGGTGTCCATGTTGTCGCCGATATGCACCTGACCTTGCAGATTGGCGGTCAGGCCAAAACCGGCGAAGCTCAACTTGTCTTGGCCGACCACCACGTCGATGTCCATTTTCATGGCGATGGGTGGTTTGCCCTGTTCGGTCTGCGCGCCGAGGATGATCGTGTCATCGGAGACCTTCACCGTCGATGGCGGCAATTCACGCACGGTAATTTCGCCCTTGGGCACCAGCACTTTACCGGCAATTTTCAGCTCATCGCCGGCCATGGAAATTTTCAGGTCCGGCGCCACTTCGAGCTTGGCGTACGGCTCGACGCTGACCGGTAACTGCGTGCCCTTGAGTGCCAGATCGACCACCAGCGCCTGGCCCCAGGCGATGTTACCGGTCAGGCTGCCTTGCCCGCTCCTGCCGCTTTTCCAGCCACCGTCCAGGCGCACCGTTTCACCGGCGATCACCGCTTTGAGTTGCAGATCCTGCAGCTCAGTCGGCAACTCGGCACCAGACAGTTCGCCGTCGCTGAGTTGCACCATGCCATTGACCAGCGGCGCGAGCAAACCACCGGAGATCGTGCCGCTGCCATTGAGGTGCCCGGTGAGTTTCTCGACCATCGGCACAAACGGCCGCGCCACGGACAGGTCCAGCCCGGTGAGACGAAACGAGCCGCTCAGCGGTTTGTTTTTCGGCAGCGGATTGAGCTGCGCCTGCACCATCAGTTCGCCGAGTTTGCCGCCGACGAAGTTGAGGTCGGTGTCAATACGTTTCGGGGTGAGTTTGCTGGTGAGTTTCAGCGTCTGGTACGGGAAGTCGAGCCACTGGCCCTTATCACGCATGCGCAAGGTGCCACCGCTGGCATCGATACTGACCACGCCATTGGGGCCGCTGGCCGGCAAGTCCAGTTGCAGATCGGCATTGAGCCTGCCCTGCCAGGCGAAGTCTTTCGGCAGCCATTGCGCGAGGCTTTCAATCGGGAATTGTTTGAGGTGGTAACGCAGTTTCGGCTCGGGCATCAGCCGTTGGTCTTCACCGCAGAAGCTGGCACTGCCGGACATCCAGCAATGGGCGCCGAAATTGATTTTACCGTCCGCCAGGCGTTCGAGCCTGGCCGGGCTTTGCAGTTTCCAATCCTGGCCGCCGGCCTGAATGTCGCCGCTGGCCAGGCGTCCGCGCCAATTGCCCTTGTCCAGATTGCCGCCCAGGCCAAGGGCCAGTTTCAGCTTTGGCCCGAGCAGGTCGAGGTTGAGCTTCTGGCTCTTGATGTCGCCCTGGGCGCTGGCGGTCAGTGTGCCCAGTGAGGTCTCGCCTGCCTGAATGCCGCTGCCCTTCAAATCGATTTTCGCGCGCTGTGCGCTGTCGAGGGTGGCGTCGAGGTTGAGGCTTTGCAGGCGATTATCCTGAAAGGCCAGCTGCGAACCTTGCAGACCGAGCTTGCCTTGCGGTGCTTTCAGCGTGCCGGCGACGTTGACCTGGCCGTTGATCTGCCCGCGCAGTTCTGGCCACAGCTGGGCCAGACGCGCCAGCTTGATGTCGATCTGCCCGGTGATTTTCTGTTGCAGACTGCCCTTGCCGCTGATGCTGTTGTCGCCAAGGCGGATTTGCAGGGCATTCAGATTCCACTGCTCGCCAGCGCCGTCAGCCTTGGCCTGGAGAATCGCCGGTTGGCCGCGCAGTTTTCCTTTGAGGTCGAGATCGGCAGTCAGGCTCAAGCGCTCGTTCTTCATCTCGCCTTGGCTTTTCAACGGCCCGGCCAAGGTGCCCGGCAATTCTGCAACCCAATACGCCGGGTTGAGCGCCGACAGAACCAGCGACGCATCCCAAGCGATGCCGTCGGCAAACTGCACGCTCACGTGCCCTTCAGCCTTGCCCTGCCCGGCTTCCATTTTCAGTTGCGGCAAAGCGATCTGCTTTAGGCTGCCACTGAACGGACTGCTCAGGCTGAATGCGCCCGCCGGGCCATCCAGTGCGGCGGCGAAGTTACCGATGTATTGACCGTCGGTGTAGGACACTTCCCCGATGAAGGTACGCAAGGCGACTTGTGGCTCGTCGATTTCCGGATAGAGCCGATGCCACGGAAAATCCTGCCAGTTGATATTCGCTTGAGCCGTCAGGCCCTTGCTCCAGTCAACGCTGCCGGTGAGTTTTAGGCTTTGCTTGTCGTTGGCGCTCAGGTCGAGCCCGGCGATCTGCGCACCGCTGGCGTCAACCTTGCCTTTTAGCAACAACGCCACCGGGCCTTTCTCGGCTGGGAGCGTGGCGTTGCCGAGCAATTGGTAACCGTTTTTCAGGTCGCCCTCGCCGGTCAGCAGCAATTGATTGAGTTGCAAGGTGTCCGGCAGATCAGCGCTCGGTTTGAATGCCTCAGAAGTGATGCGCACCTTGGCCGGCAGGTTTTCCGCCAGCGGTTGTAATTCGCCGCTTAACTGGCCATTGAGGTAGCCACGGCTGTCGGCGTGCAGGTTGAGGGTCTTCAACAGATCGCCGTCGATTTTCAACGCCAGTGTCCATGGATCGGTGCCCGGAGACGGCAGGGTCAGATCGCCGGCGATGTTCAGCGGCCAGTTACCGGTGGGCTGGAGTAACCCGGACAAGTTCAGGCTCAGCTCATCGCGCTGCAATTTCACGCTGTCGATCTGCAGGCCTTTGGCGGTCCAGTGCGCCGCCAGTTGCAGGCCTTTGAGTTGCTCGCTGCCGTTAAACAGCAAACTACCGACCTGCACATCGCCCAGTTCGAGGCCGAGCGGCAATTGCAGATCCGGCAGTTTGATCGGGCCGCTTTCGGTGGTTTCTTCACTCGGCGGGAATTGCAGGACAACCCGATCAGCCTTGAGCTGATCGATGCACAGCGTCATGCGCGTCAGGCACAGCGGCGACCAGGCGAAGATAGCTTTGTCCAGTTCGACCCGGCTGGTGTCTTGCTGCCACACCAGATGATCGGCGCTCCATTGTCCGCCGAGGCGACCCTGGAAATTCTCCGTGCTCAAGCCCGGCACCAGACCGAGCGCCCAGCGGCTGCCGGTCTTGGTTCCGAGCACGACGGCCACACTCAATACAATCAACACAACCAACGCCAACAGCGTCAATGCCGTTATTTTCAAACCACGCTTCACAGCTCAGGCCCCATGGAAAAGTGCAGCCGGATGCCGCCATCATCGTCGAGCGCATGGGCCAGGTCGAGGCGGATCGGCCCCACCGGCGAGACCCAGCGCACACCGATACCGACCCCGGTCTTGAGGTTCGGCAGTTCGAGTTTGTTGAAAGAGTTGCCTTGGTCGACGAAGGTCGCGACCCGCCATTTCTCGGCGACGGAATATTGATATTCAACGCTGCCAGCGACCATGTAGCGGCCACCGATGCGGTCGCCATCGGAGTTTTCCGGGGACAGGCTCTGGTAGTCGTAACCGCGCACGCTCTGGTCGCCACCGGCAAAGAAGCGCAACGACGGCGGGACCGATTTGTAACCGTTGGTGGCGCTGCCGCCGACCTGCACGCGACCGAGCAAACGGTGCTTGTCGAACACCGTAGTCAAGCCCTTGACCAGCGCGGTGCCATATAAAAGGTTGGTGTCGGAGCCGACGCCCTCCTTCGCGACTTTGCTTTCAAAGGTCAGACGATAGCCGTTGTGCGGGTCGATGCGGTTGTCGCTTTTCAGGTACGAATAGCTGATGCCGGGCATCAGCAAGGTACTCAAGCCCGAGTCGTCACCGAGCTGATATTCCTCACGTTGCCATTTCAGCGAGATCACCCGTTGCCAGCCGCTCGGCAACTTGCTGTGCCATTCCGGGCCGAAGGTCAGCAGCTTGCTTAGCGTGTCGGAGCCGTCGATGTCTTCGTATTGATAGCCGCCGGCCCAACGCAATTTGTCGGTCAGCGGCGGGTCGAGCGGAATGTCGTAGAACAGCCCGACGTTTTGTCGAGGCGCCGAGAGCTCGGCTTCCCAGCCATAACTGTCGCCCTGCGGATTGACCCAGTGACGCGTCCAGTTGGCTTTGATCCGTGGGCCGACGTCGGTGGAATAACCGAGACCCAGACCCATGGTGCGCGGCTTGCGCGTGTCGAGTTTGACGTCCACCGGGATTACGTCATTTTTTGCCGCAGTCGGCGCAGCGTCGACCCGCACGCCTTCGAAGTAGCCGCTCGATTGCAGATCGCGGTTGAGTTCGGCGATCAGTTCGGAGTCGTAAGGCTCGCCCGGTTTGAACGGCACCATGCGTTGCAACAAGTCTTCGTCGAACGGCGTATCCCCTTCGAAACTGACTTTGCCCAGCGCATAACGCGGGCCGCTTTCGTAGATCAGTTCGACATCGGCAACGCCTGCGCGCGGGTCGACCAAGAGTTTCTGGCGGGTGAAATGGCCGCTGAAATAGCCGAAGCGTGAGGCCTGATTCTGGATCAGCCGCTTGGCGTCTTCGTAGCGACCATGGTTGAGCACCGCGCCGGGTTTGAGCACGTCGGCCTTCGGTACGCGAAAGGATTTGAAGGAGGCCGCGGGCCCGTCGACGCGGATGGTGACGTTGCGCAAACGGATCGGCTCGCCGGGATCGATGTTCAGCACCAGGCGCGGTTTGTCGCCGCCCTTCACATCGCTGTCGATCTGCGGCTGGTAGTAGCCCAAGGCCTGCGCGGCCTTGCGCGCCTGCTCCTCGGCACCGCGACTGAAGCGCAGCAAGGCTTCTTCGTCACGGTCACCGAGGCTGCCGATATAGCCTTCTATATTGGCCTTGAGTTCATCGTTGGACGGTTTGATCCGCACATCCAATTCACTTTGCGCCAGCGCCGCGCAGCTGGATAACAGCATGAGCACGCCACTGGTAAATCTTCCTGGAAACTTCATAGGCGCGGATGCTATCACGAGCTTGGGAGCGTGATAGAACCAGACTTGTCTCGAAAAGTTCGATGGTTATGCGGTTGCAGTTTGTAACACCTGCGGATTGGCATGGAAAAATACATGCTCGCGCACAGGACCGACGGCAACTTCGCCGATCTCCTCGTAACCCTGACGTTTGTAGAATTCCAGATATCGCGGATTGCCGGTGTCGAGCACCACGCCTTGGGAAGTTTCGTCGACTGCACACCAGTTATGTACGGCGGTCAGCAGTTGCTCGCCGAAGTGCTTGCCCTGGAACTGCGGATGAATACCGAGCAACGGCAGCATGTGCACCGAATCGCTCGGCACGCACGCGGCGACGGCATCGTGGTATTCCAGATAGCGCCGGGTGCAGCGAAAGCCAGTGCTGAGCACCATACGCAAGCGCCAGGCCCAGCTTTCGGTGATGCCCAAGCGGCGTTGCGGCGGCGCGATAAGGGCGATGCCGATCAGGCGGTCGTTGACCAGCAGACCGATGGCGGGCAAATCCTGCAAGAAGTGCTGTTTGACCAGTTCGCGCACCGTTGCCCGCACGCGCTGCTCGTATCCGGGACGCTCGGCTTCGAACAGGTAACTGAAGGTCGGCTCGTGGCGATAGGCTTGATACAACAGGGATCGCGCTTCGCGGGAATAGCCGCGGTCGAGCATATGAATGTCGGCGATGGCGGTCTGGGTTTCAGGCATGTCAGTGAATCTCCCCTGGCACCGCTTGAATGGCAGCGCTCTTGTGGTACGAACCTTTTTGTGAGGGTGCGGTTCCCCACAGGTATAGACCAACTCAGGATCTTCATCGATTTTGCCGGCCTCTTCGCGAGCAAGCTCGCTCCCACATTTGGAGCGCATCCCCCTGTGGGAGCGAGCTTGCTCGCGAAGAGGTCGGTGCAGACGACACATTTCTGACAGAACAAAGTGAATCCGCTTACCCCACACTGGCCCCCATCCCACATGTCAGCTAGCATCGCCCTTTTGCCAGGACTGCCGACCATGAAGATTGTTTCCTTCAACATCAACGGACTGCGCGCCCGTCCGCATCAGCTGGCAGCGCTGATCGAAAAACACCAGCCGGACGTGATCGGTCTGCAGGAAACCAAGGTCCACGACGACCAGTTCCCGCTGGAAGAAGTACGCGCCCTTGGCTACCACGTGTATTACCACGGCCAGAAAGGCCATTACGGCGTGGCAATGCTCTCGCGTCAGGAGCCGATTGCCATCCACAAGGGTTTCGCGACTGACGAAGAAGACGCCCAGCGCCGCTTCATCTGGGGCACTTTCGCTGACGCAAACGGCGTACCGGTGACGATCATGAACGGCTATTTCCCACAGGGCGAAAGCCGCGACCATCCAACCAAATTCCCCGCCAAGCAGCGTTTCTACAACGATCTGCAAACCCTGCTGGAAAGCCAGTTCAACAACGAACAGCCGGTGGTGGTGATGGGCGATGTGAACATCTCCCCGCAAGACTGTGACATCGGCATCGGTCCGGACAACATGAAGCGCTGGCTGAAAACCGGCAAATGCAGCTTTCTGCCGGAAGAGCGCGAGTGGATGGCCCGCCTGAAAAACTGGGGCCTGACCGACAGCTACCGTCACCTGAACCCGGACGTGACCGACATGTTCAGTTGGTTCGACTACCGCAGCCGTGGTTTTGAAGACCAGCCGAAGCGTGGGTTGCGCATTGACGTGATTCTGGCGTCCAACGGTTTGCTGCCACGGGTCAAAGCGGCGGGTGTCGACTACGAACTGCGCGGCATGGAAAAACCGTCGGATCATGCGCCGATCTGGCTTGAACTGAGCTGATCGCCGAATCGCGTGGAATCCCCTGTGGCGGCGAGCTTGCTCGCGAATGCAGAGTGTCAGTCCAGGAATAGGTGCCTGACACGCCTCATTCGCGAGCAAGCTCGCTCCCACAATTAGATCACTGTCATCTTTCAGAAATCTTTCTGACTTAATCTCCCCGGCAATCCCCTTGGCTTCAATTGGTGCCGGCATGACCCTGCGTGTTCTATTCGTGTTTCTGTTGAGCGCATGGCTGAAGGTCTCCGCCGCTGCCCTGCCCATTGCGCAAAACGGCCCCGCACTGCGAATCCAGGGTTCCAACACCATCGGCGCCGAACTCGGCCCGGCACTGGTTGAAGGATTGCTGCAAGAGCAAGGTCTGCTGAAAATCCACCGCGAAACTCCGGACACCGCCAATGAACTACGCATCGTCGGCCAGACTGCGCAAGGTCAACGCGTTGTCGTGGAAGTTGCCGCCCACGGTTCGAGTACCGGATTCGTCGCATTGAAAAACGCCAGCGCCGATCTGGCCGCGTCTTCCCGCGAGATCAAGGACAGCGAGCTCGTCAGCCTGCAATCCCTCGGTGATCTTAAAAGCGCGGCCGCCGAGCAAGTCATCGCCATCGATGGCTTGGCGATCATCCTTCATCCCGACAATCCATTGCAGCAACTGGACACCGAGCAACTGGCGCGGATCTTCAGTGGAGCGGTAAAAACCTGGGAAGAACTCGGCGGGCGTGGCGGTGCCATTCATTTATATGCGCGGGATGATCAGTCCGGCACATACGACACGTTTAAGGAACTGGTCCTGAGTCGCCGTGGGAAAAGTCTGAGTAGCGCTGCGAAACGGTTTGAATCCAGCGAGCAGTTATCCGACGCCGTCAGCAGCGACCCGCAGGGCATCGGCTTCATCGGTTTGCCGTACGTGCGCCAGGCCAAAGCGGTGGCGATAGCCGATGGCGCCTCGCAATCAATGCCGCCACTCAACAGCTTGATCGCCACCGAAGACTATCCACTGTCGCGACGATTGTTCTTCTATCTGCCACCCGACAGTCAAAACCCATGGGCCAAGGCATTGGTAGCGTTTGCGCAAAGTCGTCAGGGCCAGGCGATCGTCGCGGCCAATGGTTTTATCAGTCAGACCGTGCATGCGATGACCGTCGCACCGAATGCGCTGATGCCCGAGGGTTATCAATCCCTCAGCCGTCACGCCCAACGTCTGACAGTGAACTTCCGCTTCGAGGAAGGCAGTGCCAGCCTCGACAACAAGGCCCGCCAGGATCTGGCCCGGGTTTTCGACTATATAAAGCGCCACGACAAAACCGAACGCTCGGTAACGCTGGTGGGGTTTGGCGACGTCAAGGACGACCCGGCGCGGGCGGACTTGCTGTCCAAATTGCGCGCGATGGCCGTGCGGCGTGAGTTGGTGAAAAGCGGCGTGGTGTTGCGCGAAGTACGCGGGTTTGGCGCGCAGATGCCGGTGGCGGCCAATAGCGCGGATGAAGGCAGGATCAAGAATCGGCGGGTTGAGGTTTGGGTTTATTGAGCCAAGTGTTGATGTGTTGCATGTATGGACCCCTTCGCGAGCAAGCTCGCTCCCACATTTGATAGCATTTCTTCTGATGGAATGCGGTTGAATGTGGGAGCGAGCTTGCTCGCGAAGCGGGCGACGCGGTCTTACTGACCGCTACGCAGCATTTCCTTCGGCACATATTTGCCGATCTCGAACTTGCCGATCGCCGCGCGGTGCACTTCGTCCGGGCCGTCGGCCAGGCGCAGGGTCCTTTGCATGGCGTACATGTAGGCCAGCGGGAAATCGTTCGATACCCCTGCCCCGCCATGCATCTGGATCGCCCGATCGATCACGCGCAATGCCACGTTCGGCGCGACTACCTTGATCTGTGCGATCTCGCTCTTCGCCACTTTGTTGCCGACGGTGTCCATCATGTACGCCGCTTTTAGCGTCAGCAGGCGCGCCATGTCGATTTCCATCCGTGAGTCGGCGATCTTGTCGACGTTACCGCCCAGACGCGCCAGTGGTTTGCCGAACGCAGTGCGGCTCACCGAACGTTTGCACATCAATTCCAACGCACGTTCCGCCATGCCAACCGAACGCATGCAGTGGTGAATTCGACCTGGGCCCAGGCGACCCTGAGCGATTTCGAAGCCGCGTCCTTCACCCAAAAGGACGTTTTCGTATGGAACGCGTACGTTGTCGAACAGCACTTCAGCGTGACCATGCGGCGCGTCGTCGTAACCGAACACCGGCAGCGGACGGACAATTTTCACGCCGGGGGTGTCGACCGGCACCAGGATCATCGAGTGCTGCGCGTGGCGCGGCGCATCGGGATCGCTCAGGCCCATGAAGATGAGGATTTTGCAGCGTGGATCGCAGGCGCCGGAGGTCCACCATTTCTTGCCGTTGATCACCCACTCGTCGCCATCACGCACGGCGCGGGCGGCCATGTTGGTGGCGTCGGACGAGGCGACGTCCGGTTCGGTCATGGCAAACGCCGAGCGGATCTCGCCGCGCAGCAGCGGTTCGAGCCAGCGCTGTTTCTGTTCTTCGTTGGCATAACGCACCAGCACTTCCATGTTGCCGGTGTCCGGCGCCGAGCAGTTGAACGGCTCCGGCCCGAGCAGGGAGCGACCCATGATTTCCGCCAGGGGTGCGTATTCCAGGTTGGTCAGACCGGCGCCGAGTTCCGATTCCGGCAGAAAAAGATTCCACAACCCCTCAGCCTTGGCCTTGGCTTTGAGCTCCTCCATGATCGCCGTCGGCTGCCAGCGATCGCCTTCGGCAACCTGGCGTTCGAACACGGCTTCGGCCGGGTAAACGTAAGTGTCCATGAACGCGGTTACGCGCTCACGCAGTTCTTGCACCTTGGGCGAATAAGCGAAATCCATGAGCAATTACCTTGTTGGGCAGAGGTTGTTTAAGTCATGCAATCGATGCTAGAACAGCGTTGATAATTTACCTAGCCTATTCTCGGCGTGTATTAACATTCATCACCGATATATGATCGGCTGATCGTCAGCCCCCAAAACACCTGCCCTTAAAAACAAGAGAAGCCGCGTTATGAATCTGAGCAAGGTCGACCTCAACCTTTTCATCGTCTTCGACGCGATCTATACCGAAGCCAACCTGACCCGTGCCGGGCAGATTGTCGGCATCACTCAGCCGGCGGTGTCCAACGCGCTGGCGCGGTTGCGCGAGACGTTCAACGACCCGCTCTTCGTACGCACGGCTCAGGGCATGGTGCCAACGCCAATGGCGCAGAACATCATCGGCCCGGTGCGCAACGCTCTGTCGCTGTTGCGCGTGTCGGTTCAGGAAAGTCGTATTTTCAACCCGGCGCAAGCGGCCAAGACCTACCGCATCAGCATGACCGACCTCACCGAAGCTGTGATTCTGCCGCCTCTGTTCCAGCGATTGCGCCGTTTGGCGCCGACGGTAATTATCGAAAGTTTTCTGTCCAAACGTCGCGAAACCACCAAGGAACTGGCGGCCGGGCGTCTGGATTTTGCCGTGGATGCGCCGCTCAACACCGACCCGCAGGTGCGCCACGTCAAACTGATGGAAGACCGCTACGTTTGCGCGATGCGTAAGGGCCATCCGATGGCGGGCAAGGAAAAACTCAGCCTCGATGACTATCTGTCACTGACCCACATCCATATTTCCAGCCGTCGCAGTGGTCTGGGCTATGTCGATCTGGCGCTGGGCAAAATGGGCATTCAACGCAAGATTGCTCTGCGCTCGCAGCATTATTTGATGGCGTCCCAGGTGATGCAGCAGACCGATATGGTCATGACCGTGCCGGAGCGTTTTGCCCGTCGCCATGAACTGCATGCGTTTAATCTGCCGGTCAACGATGTGCCGCCGGTGGAGACACATCTGTATTGGCATGAGAGCACCGATCAAGACCCGGCGAATCGCTGGATGCGCGAGCAGATGATCGAGCTGTGCCAGCAGGTGACGGCGCATGAGAAGAAGCTGGATAAGGTGTAGGACTTTGCACCGCATTGCGGCCATCGCGAGCAAGCTCGCTCCCACAGGGTTCTCGGCCGGTCACCTATTTTGTATTCAAAACAGACCTACTGTGGGAGCGAGCTTGCTCGCGAAGAGGCCAACCCTGACAACAACGATTCATCCTTCTTGACGTAAACGTCAACCTGCCATTAGCTTAGCGCCAAGACCTTTTTTCGAGCGCTTTCATGAGCAGCCAGACCTACAGCATTTCCGACCTCGCCCGCGAGCTGGACATCACCACCCGGGCGATTCGCTTTTATGAAGAGCAAGGCCTGCTCAGCCCTGAGCGTCGCGGCCAGGAACGTATCTATTCGCCTCGCGACAAGGTCAGCCTGAAGCTGATCCTGCGTGGCAAGCGCATCGGTTTCTCGCTGGCCGAATGCCGCGAACTGATCGAACTCTACGACCCGTCCAGCGGTAACACCAAACAACTCAACAGCATGCTGGCGAAAATCAGCGAGCGCCGGGAACAACTGGAGCAGCAGTTGCTGGATATCGAACAGATGAAACTGGAGCTCGATACCGCCGAAGAGCGCTGCGTGCAAGCGTTGGAGCAGACTCTAAAGAGCCAGCAAGTGGCGCAGTAATCAGCCATCACTCATTTCCTGTGGGAGCGGGCTTGCCCGCGATTAGGCCGGAACATCCAGCATTAGTGTTGACTGACCCGACGCCATCGCGGGCAAGCCCGCTCCCACAGGGTTCTCCATGAATTCAAAATGTGAGCAGGTCAGCCCATGTCCCTCCCCTCCCAAGTACGCCTGATCGAAGTCGGCCCACGCGATGGCCTACAGAACGAAGCCCAACCCATCAGCGTGGCTGACAAGGTGCAACTGGTCGACGCCTTGAGCGCCGCAGGACTTGGCTATATAGAAGTCGGCAGTTTCGTCTCACCGAAATGGGTGCCGCAGATGGCTGGGTCCGCCGAGGTGTTCGCGCAAATCCAGCGTAAACCCGGCGTAACCTACGGTGCTCTGGCGCCGAACCTGCGTGGTTTTGAAGACGCCGTCGCTGCCGGGGTCAAGGAAGTCGCGGTGTTCGCCGCTGCATCCGAAGCGTTCTCGCAACGCAACATCAACTGTTCGATCAGTGAAAGCCTGGCGCGATTTGCGCCGATCATGGACGCGGCGAAACAGCATGGCGTTACCGTGCGCGGTTACGTTTCCTGTGTGCTCGGTTGCCCTTACGAGGGCACGGTCGCGCCGGAGCAAGTGGCCATGGTGGCGCGCGAGTTGTACGCGATGGGCTGCTACGAAGTGTCGCTCGGCGACACCATCGGTACCGGCACCGCTGGCGCGACTCGTCACCTGTTTGAAGTGGTTTCGGCGCAGGTGCCAAGAGAAAAACTCGCCGGGCACTTTCATGATACCTATGGCCAGGCCATGGCCAACATCTACGCCAGTCTGCTTGAAGGCATCGCGGTGTTCGACAGCTCTATCGCCGGCCTCGGCGGCTGCCCGTACGCTAAAGGCGCGAGCGGAAACGTCGCCACCGAAGACGTGGTGTACCTGCTCAACGGCCTGGGGATCGACACTGGAATCGACCTGGACGCCTTGATTGCCGCGGGCCAGCAAATCAGCGCGGTGCTCGGTCGCCCGAGCGGGTCGCGTGTGGCCAAGGCGCGTAACGCACAGTGAGGCCAACGGTGTTACCGCTGCGTCCGCAATGTGGGCGCAAGCGAGTAACACGGAAACAAATTGTCTGGCTTTGGCCAGGCGATAAAACCCGGTAAAAGATCAAGTCATTGATTTGTAATGGTTTTTTAAAGTTGGCACGCGTTCTGCTATCTCTATTGCATAACAAGAATAAAAAGCGGCAAACCAATAAAAATAAGACGTAACGACTCTGACATAACAAAAACAACACGGCAGAGACGCAGCTAACAGATTTTTTTGGAGAAGGTGTGCTTTTCAGGGTGCTCTCAGGAGTGACCCGCAACCGGGCAGAGAATAATAAAACTACCTTCAGGTAGCTCCCGAATCGGTTGGATCGTTTAACGAGAAAGCAGATCAGCGCTCAAAAAAATACGTTTGCTCTTGACCCCGGATGGGGGTCGCCAAAAACAGCGGTAAAGGGCCACGGTTACCAAAAACAACAACAGACCGACCCTCAATAATAAAAAAGAGCACGCGACGACAAAATTAAAGGGGAGCCTCGGCTCCCCTTTGTGCATTCTGCGATTCCTGAATCCCCTCAATCCCTGTGGGAGCTGGCTTGCCAGCGATTGCGGTAGATCATTCAACGTTGATGCTGGCTGACCTGACGCCATCGCTGGCAAGCCAGCTCCCACAGTGATTGTGGTTAGCGCTCAATTGTTTTCAGTTCCTCGATGCTTATTTCCCGCATCTTGAACTTCTGGATCTTGCCCGTCACGGTCATCGGAAATTCTTCTACAAACTTGAAATGCCGCGGTGTCTTGAAGTGCGCAATACGCTCTTTGCACCAGGTTTGCAGCTCCAGCTCAGAAGCATTGTGGCCGGGATGGAATTTGATCCAGGCAACAATCTCCTCACCGTACCGTGAACACGGAATGCCGATCACCTGCACGTCCGCCACGGCCGGATGGGTGAAGAAAAACTCCTCCAGCTCACGCGGATAAACGTTTTCGCCACCGCGAATGATCATGTCCTTGTTGCGTCCGGCGATGTTCACATAGCCGTCGTCGTTCATGCTCGCCAGATCGCCGGTGTGCATCCAGCCTGCCCCATCAATGGCCTCGGCGGTGGCCTGCGGATTGCTCCAGTAGCCAAGCATCACACTGTAACCACGGGTGCAGAGTTCGCCGATGGTGCCACGCGGCACCAGGTTGCCGGCCTCGTCGATGATCTTGCTTTCCAGTTGCGGCTGGGTGCGGCCGACGGTGGTTACACGCAGTTCCAGCTCATCGTTCGGCCCGGTCTGTAGCGAAACGGGGCTGGTTTCGGTCATGCCGTAGGCGATCTGCACTTCACTCATGTGCATCTCGCTGATGACCCGGCGCATGACTTCGATCGGGCAAGTGGCGCCAGCCATGATCCCGGTGCGCAGGCTCGACAGATCGAATTCGCCGCGCTGCGGCTGATCGAGCATGGCGATGAACATGGTTGGCACGCCGTAGAGCCCGGTGGCTTTTTCTTCGGCGACGGTTTGCAGAGTCAATAACGGATCGAACGCGTCGTTGGGGTAAATCATTGTGCTGCCGTGGGTGATGCAACCGAGATTGCCCATGACCATGCCGAAGCAGTGATACAGCGGCACCGGGATCACCAGTCGGTCACGCGGCGTCAGGCCAATGCTTTCGCCTACCATGTAACCGTTATTGAGAATGTTGTAGTGGCTGAGGGTCGCGCCCTTGGGGAAACCGGTGGTGCCGGAGGTGTACTGAATGTTGACCGGTTGATCGAAGTGCAGGCTGTCGCTGCGTTCACGTAGCTGTTGGGGGAAGACGCTGGCGGCCAGATCGGCCAATTGCGACCACGGCAGAAACCCCGACGGCGGTTCTGCGTCGAGGCTGATCACCCCTCGCAGGTCCGGCAGACGCTCGCTGCGCAATTGGCCGATGGATTGTTCCGCCAGTTCCGGCACCAGTCCCTGCAACATGCCGTGATAGTTGGAGGTCTTGAATGCTCCGGCGCAAACCAGCCAATTGCAGCCGGATTGCTTGAGGACATATTCGAGTTCGGAGCTGCGGTAGGCCGGGTTGATGTTGACCAGAATCACCCCGATTTTAGCGGTGGCGAATTGGGTAATGCACCACTGCGCACAATTCGGGGCCCAGATGCCCAGTCGATCGCCAGACTGCAACCCCAACGCCAGCAGAGCTCTGGCATGCAGATCCACCGCTTCGGCGAGCTGTCGCCAGGAGTAGCGCAGTTGCTGATGGCGCACCACCAACGCCTCACCGTCCGGGTATTGCGCGACGGTCTGGTCGAACTTCTGCCCGATGGTCATCGCCAGCAAGGCTTGGTCTTGGGAACCACGGGTGTAACTGTGCTGCGGGCTTGCACTGGGTTGATCCATGATGACCCCTATTGTCTTTATTAGTGGGTTTGCCGGATTGCACTTTTTGTGGGAGCCAACTGTGGCGAGGGGATTTATCCCCGTTGGGTGGCGAAGCCGCCCCCTGCATACCTCCAGACAAATCAGATTTACAGATTTCACGACTGCTTCGCAGCCGAACGGGGATAAATCCCCTCGCCACAAAAGCTCGCTCCCACATGGTGCAGTCCGTTTTCAATCTTGAACGGCCCTTACTCTCGCCTAAGTTGACGTTAACGTAAAGTGTGATTGACAGCCACTCATCGCAGGCTTACGTTAACGTCAAGGTGAGAGCCGAGTGACCGCCCTCCCCACCCTACAAAAAAGCCAAAAGGTGACCCATGAGCTACCCATCCCTGAACTTCGCCCTCGGTGAAACCATCGACATGCTGCGCGATCAGGTTCAGTCCTTTGTCGCTAAAGAGATCGCCCCGCGTGCGGCGCAGATCGACAGCGACAACCTGTTCCCCGCCGACATGTGGCGAAAATTCGGTGACATGGGCCTGCTCGGCATCACCGTCCCGGAAGAGTACGGCGGCGCCGGTCTGGGGTATCTGGCGCACGTGGTGGCGATGGAAGAAATCAGCCGTGGCTCGGCTTCGGTGGCGTTGTCCTACGGCGCGCACTCAAATCTGTGCGTCAACCAGATCAACCGCAACGGCAACCACGAACAGAAAACCAAATACTTGCCGCAACTGATCAGCGGCGAGCACGTCGGCGCCCTGGCGATGAGCGAGCCGAACGCCGGCTCCGACGTGGTTTCCATGAAATTGCGCGCCGACAAACGTGGCGATCGCTACGTCCTGAACGGCAGCAAAACCTGGATCACCAACGGCCCCGACGCCAACACCTACGTGATCTACGCCAAGACCGATCTGGAAAAAGGCGCACACGGCATCACCGCATTTATCGTCGAACGCGACTGGAAAGGCTTCAGCCGCAGCAGCAAGTTCGACAAGCTCGGCATGCGCGGTTCCAACACCTGCGAGCTGTTCTTCGATGACGTCGAAGTGCCGCAAGAGAACATCCTCGGCGTGCTCAATGGTGGCGTGAAAGTGCTGATGAGCGGCCTCGATTACGAGCGTGTTGTGCTGTCCGGCGGCCCGACCGGGATCATGCAGTCGTGCATGGATTTGATCGTCCCGTACATCCACGACCGCAAGCAGTTCGGCCAGAGCATCGGTGAATTCCAGCTCATCCAAGGCAAAGTCGCCGACATGTACACCCAACTCAACGCCAGCCGCGCCTACCTCTACGCGGTAGCCCAGGCGTGCGAGCGCGGTGAAACCACGCGCAAGGACGCTGCCGGCGTAATCCTCTACACCGCCGAACGCGCCACGCAAATGGCCCTCGACGCGATCCAGATTCTCGGCGGTAACGGTTACATCAACGAATTCCCTGCCGGTCGTCTGCTGCGTGACGCCAAGCTGTACGAAATCGGCGCCGGCACCAGTGAGATTCGTCGCATGCTGATCGGTCGCGAACTGTTCAACGAAACCCGCTAAACGGAGCTGGCCATGGCTACCCTGCACACTCAGCTCAATCCTCGTTCAGCGGAATTCGCCGCCAACAGCGCGGCGATGCTCAAACAGGTCGACGCCCTGCACACCCTGCTCGCCCAAGTGGCACAAGGTGGCGGCGCGAAAGCCCAGGAACGCCACACCTCACGGGGCAAACTGCTGCCGCGTGAACGCATCAACCGCCTGCTCGATCCTGGCTCGCCGTTTCTGGAAATCAGCCAGTTGGCCGCCCACGCCGTATATGGCGAAGACGTTCCGGCCGCAGGCGTGATCGCCGGTATCGGCCGGGTTGAAGGCGTCGAATGCATGATCGTCGCCAACGATGCGACGGTGAAAGGTGGCTCGTACTATCCGCTGACCGTGAAAAAACATCTGCGCGCCCAGACCATCGCCCAGCAAAACCGCTTGCCGTGCATTTATCTGGTGGATTCGGGCGGCGCCAACCTGCCACGTCAGGACGAAGTGTTCCCGGATCGCGAACACTTCGGGCGGATCTTCTTCAACCAGGCCAACATGAGCGCGATGGGCATTCCGCAGATCGCCGTGGTCATGGGCTCATGCACCGCCGGCGGCGCTTACGTGCCGGCGATGGCGGACGAAGCGATCATGGTGCGCAACCAGGCAACGATTTTCCTCGCCGGCCCGCCGCTGGTGAAAGCCGCGACCGGGGAAGTGGTCAGCGCCGAGGATCTGGGCGGCGCCGATGTGCACTGCAAGATTTCCGGGGTGGCCGACCATTATGCCGAGAGCGACGAACATGCCCTCGCCCTTGCCCGCCGCAGTGTCGCCAATCTCAACTGGCGCAAGCTCGGCGAGTTGCAACAACGCGCGCCGATTGCCCCACTCTACGCCAGCGATGAACTGTACGGCGTGGTCTCGGCCGACGCCAAGCAGCCGTTCGATGTCCGCGAAGTGATTGCGCGGCTGGTCGACGGTTCGGTGTTCGATGAATTCAAAGCACTGTTCGGCACTACGCTGGTGTGCGGTTTCGCCCATCTGCACGGCTACCCGATCGCCATCCTCGCCAACAACGGCATTCTCTTCGCCGAAGCCGCGCAGAAAGGCGCGCACTTCATCGAACTGGCCTGCCAGCGCGGCATTCCACTGCTGTTTCTGCAAAACATCACCGGCTTCATGGTCGGCCAGAAATACGAGGCCGGCGGCATCGCCAAACACGGCGCAAAACTGGTGACCGCTGTGGCGTGCGCCAAGGTGCCGAAATTCACCGTGATCATCGGCGGCAGCTTTGGCGCAGGCAACTATGGCATGTGCGGTCGCGCCTACGATCCACGCTTCCTGTGGATGTGGCCAAACGCGCGGATTGGCGTGATGGGTGCCGAACAGGCCGCCGGCGTCTTGGTGCAGGTCAAGCGCGAACAGGCGGAACGCAGCGGTCAGGCGTTCAGCGCCGAGCAGGAAGCCGAGATCAAGCAGCCGATTCTCGACCAGTACGAAGAACAGGGTCACCCCTACTATTCCAGCGCACGGCTGTGGGACGACGGCGTCATCGACCCGGCGCAGACCCGCGATGTATTGGCCCTGGCCTTGTCCGCGTCGTTGAACGCGCCTATCGAACCGAGCCGCTTCGGCGTGTTCCGGATGTGATGCTTTTTTGTGGGAGCGAGCTTGCTCGCGAAGGATTCAGCGCGGTTCATCGGTAAGACCGCGTCATCGTTCTTCGCGAGCAAGCTCGCTCCCACAGAAACCGTGGAGACGGATGAATATGAGCGATTTCAATACCCTGGAACTACAGGCTGATCCACGCGGTTTTGCGACTCTGTGGCTCAACCGTGCAGAGAAGAACAACGCCTTCAACGCCGAAATGATCCGCGAGCTGATCCTCGCCCTCGACAAAGTCGCCAGCGATGCCAGCCTGCGTTTCCTGCTGGTGCGCGGGCGCGGCAAGCACTTCAGCGCCGGCGCCGATCTGGCGTGGATGCAGCAATCGGCCGAACTCGACTATCACACCAACCTCGACGACGCTCGGGAACTGGCGGAGTTGATGTACAACCTCGCCAAACTGAAGATTGCGACCCTGGCCGTGGTGCAAGGCGCGGCGTTCGGTGGCGCTTTGGGTCTGATCAGTTGCTGCGACATGGCGATTGGCGCCGATGACGCGCAGTTCTGCCTGTCGGAGGTGCGCATTGGTCTGGCGCCTGCGGTGATCAGTCCGTTTGTGGTGCAGGCCATCGGCGAACGCGCAGCTCGTCGCTATGCCCTGACCGCCGAGCGTTTTGGTGGCCAGCGTGCGCGGGAAATCGGCTTGTTGTCCGAAAGTTATCCCAGCGCAGAACTTGAGCAACAGGTCGAGCAATGGATCGACAATCTGCTGCTCAACAGCCCCGCTGCCATGCGCGCCAGCAAGGATCTGTTGCGTGAAGTCGGCAACGGCGCGCTGACGCCAGCCCTGCGCCGCTACACCGAAAACGCCATCGCCCGCATCCGCGTCAGCCCAGAAGGTCAGGAAGGCTTGCGCGCCTTTTTGCAAAAACGTCCGCCCAACTGGCAAGCCGCAACCACTACCAAGGAGCCGCGTTGATGAGCGCACCTGTTCTCACCACCCTGCTGGTGGCCAACCGTGGCGAAATCGCTTGCCGTGTCATGCGCACCGCCAAGGCTCTGGGTCTGAAAACCGTCGCCGTGCACAGCGCCACCGACCGTGAGGCGCGACACAGCCGTGAAGCAGATATCCGCGTTGATCTGGGCGGCAGCAAAGCGGCCGACAGTTATCTGCAAATCGACAAACTGATCGCGGCGGCCAAGGCCAGCGGCGCGCAGGCGATTCATCCGGGTTATGGCTTTCTTTCCGAGAACGCCGGATTCGCCCGCGCCATCGAAGCGGCCGGTCTGATCTTCCTCGGCCCGCCCGCCTCGGCCATCGACGCCATGGGCAGCAAATCCGCCGCCAAAGCGCTAATGGAAACGGCGGGCGTGCCGTTGGTGCCGGGTTATCACGGCGAAGCGCAAGACCTCGAGACCTTCCGTGATGCCTGCGAACGCATCGGTTACCCGGTGCTGCTCAAAGCCACTGCCGGTGGTGGCGGCAAAGGCATGAAGGTCGTCGAGGAGGTCAGCCAGTTAGCCGAAGCCCTCGCCTCTGCTCAACGTGAAGCGCAATCGTCCTTCGGCGATTCGCGGATGCTGGTGGAGAAATACCTGCTCAAGCCACGTCATGTGGAAATCCAGGTATTTGCCGATCAGCACGGCAACTGCCTTTACCTCAATGAGCGTGATTGCTCAATCCAGCGCCGCCATCAGAAAGTCGTCGAAGAGGCGCCGGCCCCGGGCCTTACGCCAGAACTGCGCCGAGCGATGGGCGAAGCCGCTGTGCGTTCGGCACAGGCGATCGGCTACGTTGGCGCGGGAACCGTGGAATTCCTGCTCGATGCTCGCGGCGAATTCTTCTTTATGGAGATGAACACACGGTTGCAGGTTGAGCACCCGGTGACCGAGGCCATCACCGGACTGGATCTGGTGGCATGGCAAATCCGCGTTGCCCGTGGCGAAGCGCTGCCGATGACACAGGAGCAAGTGCCGCTCAACGGCCATGCCATTGAAGTACGTTTGTATGCCGAGGATCCGTCGAATGACTTTCTGCCGGCCGCCGGACGTCTGGCGTTGTATCGCGAATCATCTGACGGCCCAGGACGCAGGGTCGATAGCGGCGTCGCGGAAGGTGACGAGATTTCGCCGTTCTACGACCCGATGCTCGGCAAGCTGATTGCCTGGGGCGAGGATCGTGAGCAGGCGCGCCTGAGGCTGTTGAGCATGCTCGACGAGTTTGCGATTGGCGGTTTGAAGACCAATATCAATTTTCTGCGACGGATCATCGCTCACCCAGCGTTTGCTGAGGCTGAGCTGGATACCGGATTTATTCCGCGTTATCAGGAGCAACTGTTGCCAGCTCCAAGCGAGTTAAGTGATGCGTTCTGGAATATGGCGGCACAGGCGTTTGCGCAGAGCCTGCCAGCGGTTGCACGGGCAGATGACCCTGCTTCGCCATGGGCATTTAATAGTGGGTTGCGGGCAGGTCTGCCTCGTGAAATCACCCTGCACTTGAGTTGCGAGGGCCAGGATCGCGCGTTGACGTTGGGTGCAGGTAGCAACGCGAAACTGTTGGGTGAAGCACTGATTGTCGAGCACGACGGCGTGCGTCGTGACTTGCGCGCTATCCGTCAGGGCGATTCGTTGTATTTGCAGTGGGAAGGCGAGTTGCGGCGTATCGAGTCGTACGACCCGATCAGCGCTGTCGAAGCCAGCCACGGTCATCAAGGCGGGCTGACTGCGCCAATGAACGGCAGCATCGTCCGGGTTCTGGTCGAAGCCGGTCAATCGGTCGAGGCCGGTGCGCAACTGGTGGTGCTGGAAGCCATGAAGATGGAACACAGCATCCGCGCGCCACACGCGGGAGTGATCAAGGCGCTGTATTGCCAGGAAGGCGAAATGGTTGGCGAAGGCAGTGCTTTGGTTGAACTGGAAGCCGTGTGAAATGAAGATCGATCCTACGCCTGGCGAGGATCGATCTGACTAGAAACGCGCCGTTGCCTGAACCACTACGCCGATAATTCGACACTCATCGGTAAACAGGGCTTTCGGCCAGGTCGGATTGAGCGGCACCAGGTAACGCTGGCCGCCCTCTTCGTCGAGTTTGCGAAAAATCGCTTCATCGCTTTCCGGCCATTGGGCGATCACCAATTTTCCGGGTACCGCCTCCACCTCCGGATCCACCAGAATCAACATGCCTTCAGCAATGCTTGGGCCACTGGGCGCGGTCATCGAATCCCCTGTCACCGTCAGCCAGAACGCTGCACCTCGGGCGTGGTAATCCGTCAGTTCGAAGCGCTGTTTATCGGTCGCGGGCGCATAGGCCGGCTGCCCACTTTCGCGCACTTCGCACGGTGTGCGCCAGTCACTGACCGGGTAACGGAAGTACGGGTTGTACTTCTGCGCCAGTGGCATCTCGTCATCCGGCGTCTCCTGCGGCTCGCGGATCAGCAGCACCACTTCCAGATAATCCATGCCCAGCGCTTGCAGCACGCGATTCATTTCGGTGATGCCCGGTTCTCTACGTTTGTTCAGCCAATGACCGATCCCTCCCTGGGACATACCGACGCGCTCTCCGAGCACTGTTTGAGTGACTTTGAGTTCACTCATCTTGGCCTTGACCAACTCAATCCATTTATCCATGTGCGGCACCTTACGCGGAGGCCTTTCGCGCGACAAAACACAAATTGTAGTATTTAATTTTTAGTGACAACTACACTTCGTACTATTCTGAAAGCACGGATTTTCAATCGAACAAGGAGTGGCCCGCCATCATGAACATCAGCAGCAAAGACTTGCCCGATCTGCAAATGGACACCACGTTCACCTCGCCACAAGGCAACGCGGCGGCACAGCGAGCACTGGACTATTACTTGAAACCAGCTGTGTCAGAACCTGAGGTCGATGAGCGTTTCTTCGATGTCCGGCGCCATCTCAGTGGCGAAGAAGCCTTGGTGCACGCATCCGATCTGCTGCGATGCGCGGCAGCCACCGCGTTCAAGGCAGCAGAAAACCTGCAGGGTGCGAGCCGTGACCTGGCATTTTCGGTGGTGCACATGGTGGATATGGCGCGGGCGATGGTCGACCACTCGCTCGATGGCGAAGAAACCTGAGTACGAGAGATCGTGCGCAAGGAAAGAATTTTCCAATCGAGCAGATGAAAACATTTGACTTGCAAATGATAATGATTATTATTGCACGCAGCTGGTCGCGAGATCAGTCGATGGGCCAGAGACCTTAGGTCGGTCTTCTGGACTATCTCCTCATCAGGCTAATCACGGTTTTTGACCCGGCTTTTTGCCGGGTCTTTTTTTACCCGTTTTTCGGGCTTATAGCTTCAGGCTAATGAAGTCTTAGATGCTGCAAATTCGATGGCGCGGATAATATCAAAAGAATATCGATTGGCAAGACAAGCCCGGCTGCATTGGGGAAAACTAACGGCAGATAGCACTTGAGAATCAATCGCATACACACTAAGCTGCATCCGCGTCATGGAGGACGCCCCCGCCTCCACTCCACAATTCCCCTCGGTTTCACCCCTGTCTTGTGTGTAAAGTAACGGCCATAAAAATCATATTCAGGAACCGATTATGACCGTGGCCAAATCTTCGTTCGACATCAGCGCCAACTTCGACAGCGGCAATATCCAAGTCATCGATATCAGTAATCCGCTCAACCCGGTTCTGGCCATCCGCCCGGACACCCGCAGCGCGCATTTCCAGTGGTTTCACTTCAAGGCCAGCGGTTTGCATGTTGGCCAGGAACACTGGTTTCGCCTGAACAACGCCAGCCAATCGACTTACAGCAAAGGCTGGCCAGGCTATCAGGCAGTGGCTTCCTACGATCACGTCAACTGGTTCCGTGTGCCGACGATATTCGAAGGCGACTGCCTGCGTTTCTCGCTTGAAGCCACCCAGACCCACGCGTGGTTCGCCTATTTTGAGCCCTACAGCCGTGGCCGCCACGACTGGCTGATCGAGCAAGCGCTGACCAAGGCCGGCACCGAACTGCTGGCCACCGGCAAGAGCGTCGAAGGCCGCGACATTCAGCTGCTGCGCAAAGGCACAGGTGCCGAAGGCCAGCGCAAAGTCTGGATCATCGCCCAGCAACACCCGGGCGAACACATGGCCGAATGGTTCGTGGAAGGCGTGATCGAGCGCCTGGAAAGACACGATGATCCGGTATTGAACAAGTTGCTCGCCAGCGCCGATCTGTACTTGGTGCCGAACATGAACCCGGACGGCGCTTTCCACGGTCACCTGCGCACCAACGCCATGGGCCAGGACTTGAACCGCGCCTGGCAGAACGCCAGTCAGGAAGTCAGTCCTGAAGTGCTTTTCGTGCAGCAGCAAATGGAAAAATACGGTGTCGATCTATTTCTCGACGCCCATGGCGATGAAACCATCCCTCACGTGTTTACCGCCGGTTGCGAAGGCAATCCGGGTTACACACCACGAATCGAGAAGCTCGAAGAGCATTTCCGCACTCACCTTAAGCACACCACCAAAGACTTCCAGACCAAGTACGGCTATACGCGTGACGAACCGGGCCAGGCCAACATGACCCTGGCATGCAACAGCGTCGGCCAGAAGTACGATTGCCTGTCGCTGACCCTGGAAATGCCGTTCAAGGATCACGACGACCATCCCGATAACGTTACCGGCTGGTCGGGCAAACGCTCCAAACAGCTGGGCAAAGACGTGCTGACCACCATTGCCGACATGGTCGATACCCTGCGCTGATCCCCCGCCCTCGGTAGTCGCAAAAGATCGCAGCTTGTCTGCGATCTTTTGTTTTGTGCATTGCACAGCCTCGACCTATCAGGTTGCAAAAAGAAACCAGATTACCTACTGTGGTTCTGGTTTTAATTTGAAACCTAAAAGGAATCCGGGCATGAAACCTCATTCACTCAACAACAGCGTAGTGCTGCTCTTTGCCGTTGCCTGTGGCCTGGCTGTAGGCAATGTGTATTACGCACAGCCGCTGCTGGACGCCATGGCCGAAGCGTTTGCCATGTCGCCGGCAACCATCGGCATCGTGATTACCCTGACTCAGGTCGGTTACGGCGTCGGCTTGGTGCTGCTGGTGCCGCTTGGCGATTTACTCAACCGTCGACGATTGATCGTCGCGCAAACGCTGCTGTCGGCCGCCGCGTTGCTGATGATCGCGCTGGCACCCAGCAGCTTGTGGTTGCTGCTCGGCATGACGTTGACCGGTTTGCTCGCCGTGGTGACGCAAGTGTTGGTGGCTTACGCAGCGACGTTGGCGATCCCGGCACAACGCGGGCGCGTGGTTGGCGTGGTTACCAGCGGCATCGTAGTCGGCATCCTGCTGGCGCGCACGGTCGCAGGCGCCATGGCCGATCTGGCTGGGTGGCAGGCAATTTATCTGCTGTCGGCGGGGGTTACGTTGTTGATGGCTTTGCTGTTGTTTCGCGTGCTGCCCAAAGATGAAGATGCGCAACCGATGACAACGTATAGCGCATTGATCATCTCGGTATTCAGTTTGTTCAGAGAAGAGCCCGTGCTGCGGCAACGTGCAATGCTCGCCCTGCTGACCTTCGCCAGCGCCATGGTGTTGTGGACGCCGATGGTGCTGCCACTGGCCGCCCCGCCGCTGTCGCTTTCCCACAGCGAAATCGGATTGTTCGGACTCGCCGGTGCCGCAGGCGCGCTGGCCGCCGCCCGTGCCGGGCATTTGGCTGATCGCGGTCTCGGCCAATGGGTCAGTGGGTTATCCCTGTTGCTGATGCTCGGCTCGTGGTTGCCGATCGCCCTCACCCAATCTTCGCTGTGGGCGTTGCTGCTCGGCGTGATCACCCTGGATCTGGGTTTGCAAGCCGTGCACGTCACCAGCCAAAGCATGATCTACAGCGTACGCCCCGAAGCACAAAGCCGCCTCACCGCCGGTTACATGTTGTTCTATTCGATCGGCAGCGCACTGGGCTCGATTGGCTCCACCGCCATGTACGCGTGGGCCGGCTGGATCGGCGTGTGCTGGCTGGGTGCGGGCATCAATGCCGTGGCGCTGGTTTACTGGTGCCTGACGCTGAAAAGTGGCGCATCTTCTCAATGCGCCACTCAGGCCGGCTAACCGCGATCGCGCCCGCGGCCGCGCAACATACTGTCGAGCACCTCGTCGCGGCGCACCCAGCCATGGAACAGCGCCGCCGCCAGGTGCAACAGCACCGTCAGGAACAACAGATACGCCAGATACCCATGAGCCTTGCGCAGCAACGCAAACAACTGCGCATCGGCCGGCACAATCGACGGTAACAGCAGCGAACTGCTAAGCATCACCGGTTCGCCCGACGCACTGATCATCGCCCAACCCAACAGCGGTAATACCAGCATCAAGGCATACAGCAACACATGCGAAGCCTTGGCCGCCAACGCCTGCCAGTCCGGCAAATCGGCCGGCAGCGGTGGTTGCCGAGTGGAAAAACGCACCAGCAGCCGCACGATCACCAGCGCCAGAATCGCAATACCCAAGGGCTTGTGCAGATCGATCAGCCATTCATGGCGCTCGGAAACCGAGGTGACCATGCCGGCGCCAATAAACAGCATGGCGATGATCATCAGCGCCATCAGCCAATGCAGCAGCCGCGCCAGCAGCGCGAAATGAGTCGGTTGAGCGCTCATGGACGAGCCTCCTGTTTAGCGGCGGGCAACTGGCTGACTTCACTGGTGCGTCGCAGGTAGGAATTGGAGTAACCGGCGGAGCGAGCCGCGAGCAACGGATCGTCGGAACCTTGAATCCCGGCCGGCAGCACCAGCGGATCGTAGTTGATGTCGCGGCACTCGCCGCTCAGTTGCGGTTGGGTTTGCTGCAGTACCAAAGTCCCGGCATTCAATACCTTGCGCCCCTCGGGCCACGCCTTGCTGGCGTCGTTCACCGGGTCATCGGCATTGGCCAAAGTGATGTTCAACTGAAAACGCAAAGGCGCAGAGGCCAAGCGTTGCACCAGATCTTTTTCCAGAAAATCGCCACCTTGAGGTGCGGTGGCACCCGCAGCGTCCTGCGCCAAGGGTTTCATACTCCAGCGCACAGCCTGTTTTTTGCCGCTGGCGTCCACCAGATAGAACGCATTGACGCTGTTATAGGTTTCAGTGGCGTAACTGGCTGACGGCTTGGCGGTCTTGACCCAGGTCAGAAACGGCACGGCTTCCGGGTGCGCTGCAAAAAATGCTGGCACCTTGGTAGGGTCCGGTTTCCCGGTGGCCGGGTCCGGCGACTGCGCTTGCTGCAACTGATAGAACGCCTCAGGCGTGCCGACCGGGAACACCGGCATGCTGTTCATTCCGGTGCGCCATTGCTGACCATTGGCCTGGGTGAATCGCAGCGCCAGACTGCGGATCGGCACACTGCTGTCCGGCGCATAAGGATTGCCCGCCGGCAGTGCGAAACGCCCGACCACCGAGGTGCGCGGTTCGTTGAACACCTGCGCGGTGGAAAACACCCGCGCCTCGCCACTGCTCTCGAAATGCCCGATCACGCATACGCCTTTGGCGTGATTACGACGAAATCCGGGATGCACGCCGTTGTTCTTCTCCAACACATCGACCAGCGCTTTGGGCGTCAGACGTTGTGGGTCAAAAGTGCCTTGAACGTAGGCAAACGCCCCGACCACGGCGGCGACTACCACTGCAATGGCACCCAGACGCAATACCAGGCTCGCGGCACTCAGTGGCGGGCGCTGCGGCCCGCCGGGCGGTGCAGCGTTGGGTGATGAGCGATCAACCATGAACGACTCCAGGGCCAGCGGCCACAAGTAGGAAGAATCAGCAAGACGCACCCCGTCAGGATTTATTCCTTCGCTCGGTATTTATTTTTCCGAACGTGGAATAACCTCCAACCCCGGGCGTCTCCCTAGTCCACAGCGTAGTGACTAGCAGAAATTCATGAGCGAATTCGACGAACAGTTGAGAGAAATCATTCCCAGATTGCGCCGCTTTGCCGTGTCGTTAACGCGCAATAGCAGCAGCGCTGACGATCTGGTGCAGGCCAGCCTTGAGCGGGCCCTGTCGAGTTGGGGCGGCAAACGCGCTGACGGTGATCTGCGTGCCTGGCTGTTTTCGATCCTCTACCGGCAGTTTCTTGATGCCCATCGCCGCTCGCGCCGTTATGCGCGGATGCTCGAGTTTTTCACGGGGCGCGACGATGCCGAGCCATCGGTGGAGCGCAGCGTGATCGCCCAATCGACCCTGCAAGCGTTCGACCGATTACCCAGCGAACAGCGCGCCCTGCTGCTGATGGTCTCGGTTGAAGGCCTTTCCTACAAAGAGGTCGCCGAGATTCTCGACGCCCCGATCGGCACCGTGATGTCGCGTCTGTCCCGCGCCCGCCAGGCCTTGCGCCAACTCAGCGACGGCGAAATCAGCAGCCCTTCTTTGCGGATACTCAAATGATCAGCCTGCCTCCCAACGAACGTGACCTGCACGCCTACGTCGACCACCAACTCAGCGACGCCGACCGGCGCGTGCTGGAAACCTGGCTCGGCAACCATCCAGACCAGGCCGCCCAGGTTCGCGCCTGGCAAAAGGATGCCCAACAACTGCGCGCGGCACTGAGCGGTGAATTGCAGCAACCGGCCAATCCAGCGCTTGATCCGGCGATGATTCGCCAGCGCCGCCAGCGTCAGTCGCGCCGCCACCTGGCCAGCGCGGCGGTATTGCTGATCGCGGTGAGCGTGGGAGGTTTCAGCGGTTGGCAGGCCCGGGAAATGACCTTGGTGCGCACCTCCGTATTACCAATGACCGACGCGTTGCAGGCCTATCGGTTGATTGCCCAGCAAGGCATGCTGCCAGCGGATTACAAGGTTGACGGCGATGGTGACATGCAGCGTTGGCTTGATCGCTATTTCACTCAGGTCAGTCGCTTGCCGGATTTGACGGCGGCGGGTTTTGAACCGGTCAGCGGGCGCTTGCTGAGTACCGATGAAGGGCCAGCGGCGATGGTGATGTATCAAGATGCGAGTGGGCACAAGGTGAGTTTTTATGTGCGACCACCTGGGCCGAAAAACACCTTTTTGCCGCGAGGCAGTCGCAGTGATGGGGATTTGCAGGCGGATTACTGGTCGGGCGGTGGTTACAACTATGCGATGGTCAGCCCGGTTGATACGCCCGCCGCGCAACAGCTCAAGCAATCGCTGCAATTTTGAAAAATCGCGCAGGTCACCCGGTGTGCGAGCTTGCTCGCAAATGCGGACTCGCAATCATCAGTTTCGACTGATCGGCCCCTTTGCGAGCAAGCTTGCGCCCACAGGGTTTCGCGGTGTTGGAAAGATCCGGCTCAGCCTCAAACCGCGACTTTGCCGCTATCATGTCGCCCATTCCCAGCGACCCTCTATTTGCGAATCCCCTCATGCACACCCTTGCTCAATTGCGCGCCGGCGAATTGTCGGGCATCACGCGGCTGGATCTGTCCTGCGGCCTGACCGAATTCCCGGCAGAAATCTTCGATCTGGCCGACACCCTCGAAGTACTTAATCTCAGCGGCAACGCCTTGAGCAGTTTGCCGGATGACCTGCATCGCCTGACGCGATTGCGCGTGCTGTTCTGCTCCGACAACCAGTTCACCGCGCTGCCTGCCTGCCTCGGCCAATGCGCTGCGCTGACGATGATCGGCTTCAAGGCCAACCGCATCGCCAACGTACCGGGCACCGCCCTGCCACCACTGCTGCGCTGGCTGATCCTGACCGACAACTGCATCGAAACCCTGCCGAGCGAATTGGGCGAACGCCCTTATCTGCAAAAACTCATGCTGGCAGGCAATTGCCTGCAATCGCTGCCGTCTTCACTGAGTAATTGCCATCGACTGGAACTGCTGCGCATCGCCGCCAACCAGTTGACTGAGTTGCCACAATGGCTGCTAACGTTGCCAAGCCTGACGTGGCTTGCCTATGCCGGTAATCCGCTGGAAACCGAAGCCGACGCCGCTGCCCTTCAAGCCACACCGCAGATCGACTGGTCAGCGCTGCGCCTGGAGCAACAACTGGGCGAAGGCGCCTCCGGGGTAATTTCCCAAGCGATCTGGCAGCGCGCCGATGGCTCGTCAATGCCAGTTGCGGTGAAGCTGTATAAAGGCGAGATGACCAGCGACGGCTCACCGCTGCACGAAATGAACGCCTGCATCACCGCTGGATTGCACGCGAATCTGATTCGAATTGAAGGGCGCATCCACGGCCACCCCGACGGCCAGCAAGGTCTGGTCATGCAACTGATTGATCCGAGTTTTGCCAACCTGGCGGGATTGCCGAGCCTGGCGTCCTGCTCGCGGGATGTCTATGCCGAGGATCGCCGCTTCAGCGCACAGGTTGCACTGCGCATTGCCATGGGCGTTGCGTCGGCGGCGGAGCATCTGCATCAACAAGGCATTACCCACGGCGATCTCTACGGGCACAACATTCTGTTGAACGATCAGGGTGACTGTTTACTCGGGGATTTCGGCGCAGCGTCGTTTCATGCCACCACCGACAGCCTCGAAACGCAGGCGCTGCAACGCATCGAAGTACGGGCGTTCGGGGTTTTGCTGGGGGAATTGCTCGCGCGAATCGACTCGGGGCTGAGTGATGAACGGCGTGAAGTGCTGGAAGCACTGGAGCGGCGCTGCTGTCAGGCGGATGTGCTGGGGCGGCCGGGGTTCAGTGAAGTGATTGAGGTTTTGCAAAAGCCGTGACCGCTGCGCGGTCAATCGCGGGCAAGCCCGCTCCCACA
This sequence comes from Pseudomonas sp. NPDC098747, assembly GCF_044760045.1. NCBI lineage: Bacteria > Pseudomonadati > Pseudomonadota > Gammaproteobacteria > Pseudomonadales > Pseudomonadaceae > Pseudomonas > Pseudomonas sp. NPDC098747. The sequence continues at coordinate 69,549 of NZ_JBIWAL010000002.1, forward strand.
GGTATGGCGTCGTGCACAAATTCTGTGATCGCCACGAACCCTGTGGGAGCGGGCTTGCCCGCGATGGCGGCTCTACTGAATAAACAAATCAGCCAGCCAGACCAACGAACATATCCTGCACATCGTCATGGTTGTCGAGGCCTTCGAGGAACGCTTCAACCTCAGCCATCTGCTCATCACTCAAACCACTGACCGGGTTTTTCGGCTGGTAGCCGAGCTTGGCCGACAGCACGGTGAAACCTTGTTCCGGCAGGGCTTTCTGCACGGCGTCGAGGTCGGTCGGATCGGTCAGGAACAGGGTCGCGCCCTCTTCACCCGGCTCGAAATCCTGGGCACCGGCTTCGATCGCGGCCATTTCCGGATCGGCGTCCGGGGTGTCCGCCGACGCTTCGATCATGCCGACGTGATTGAAGTCCCAGGCCACCGAACCTGAAGCGCCCAATTGGCCCTTGCGGAACGCCACGCGGATTTCCGCCACGGTGCGGTTGATGTTGTCGGTGACGCACTCGACGATCAACGGCACCTGGTGCGGAGCGAACCCTTCGTAGGTCACGCGGTGGTATTGCACGGTTTCACCCAGCAGGCCCGCGCCTTTCTTGATTGCGCGGTCGAGGGTTTCCTTGGGCATCGAGGCTTTCTTGGCCTGCTCAACTACCAGACGCAGGTGCGCGTTGGTCGCGGTATCGGCACCGTTGCGCGCAGCAATGGTGATTTCTTTCACCAGTTTGCCGAAGATCTTGCCCTTGGCATTGGATGCCGCTTCTTTGTGTTTAACCTTCCACTGTGCGCCCATTACTCACTCTCTTGATCTGTGGCGCCGAGACATCTATTGGCCGACGCGTGGCGCCAAGTTTATACGGCCTAAAGTCGGCAATCGACCAAAAAAATCCAATGTGGAATCGACATCTTCACCAGACCTTGTAGGGCGATTCTGAAAACACCCTTTGACATGACCATTCAGCGCCGCGGTTTCGTACCCTCTGAGACCCGTATTGCCTGACAGAGCCTGTTCGAATGCTCAATGACAAGGAAAGTCCGTTTACCCTCACCCTGACCGACAGTGGATTATGCCTGCCGGTGGTGCGTTTCAATGGCGAGGAAGCGCTCAACCAACCCTACCGTTTCGACATCGAATTGATTGGCCTGGCCCCCGCCGTGGCGCCGGGCATGCTGGTGCAGCAACCGGTATTTCTGCGTCTGGACGACCATCACGGCATTCACGGCATGATCGACAGTGCCAGTTGCGAGCATCGCGGGGCGCACCGGATCGGGTATCGACTGATCGTGGTGCCGGCGCTGCAACGGATGGCGCAGCCGAGCAGACGGCGGGTGTTCGTGCAACTGAGCGTGCCGCAGATTCTTCAACAGTTGCTCGCTGAAAATGCCCTTCCAGCCGACAGCTACCGGATCGAAATGACCGTGGGTCAGTATCCTGCGCGGCCGTTCTGCGTGCAGTTCGAGGAAAGCGATCTGGCACTGCTGCACAGGCTTTGCGAAGAAGAAGGCATCCACTATCACTTCGAGCACCGCACGGACGGGCACGTTGTCGTGTTCGCAGATGACAGCCTGAGCCTGCCGCAAGAACCGGCGCTGCTGCCGTTCATGGATGATGAGCAAGCGTCCTCGCCCTGTGTCAGTTCGCTGTACCAGCATCACCATGCCGCGCCCATCCCAATGCTGCGCGCCGTGCGCGATCGGGGGCTGCAGACTGTCGGCGAGGATGCGGCCAATCAGACCCCGTCAAAACCGTCGATGCCGACGCCTTCGCCACAACAGCGCCACAGTGAACAACGTAGTCGTCGTCATCTTGAGCGACAACGTTGCCAGCATCGTTCGATCAATGGCCGCAGCGACTGCGTCGGATTGCTCAGCGGGCATTTGCTGCAAGTGACGGAACATCCGATCAGCCATTTCAACGAACAATGGCGGATCACCACCCTACGCCATCATGGGCAACACCCATCGATACTCGACCCGGCTCCGACGGTGCACCGTTATTACAACGATTTCACCGCGCAACCGTGGTCGACCGACTTTCGCCCGCCGCTCAAGCAACCGCGCCCGAGCGTTGCGGGCTATCACCTGGCGCAAGTGCTGGGGACGCCCGGGCAACCTGCGCGACTCGACGCGCAAGGACGTGTCGCCGTGAGGCTGTGGCCATCGGAACAACCGCCAGCCGCCGACACCGACGCCATCTGGCTGCCCGTCGCCATGACCCGGGCCAACGGCCGACTCGCGCCTGATGAACTGCCTAACGTCGGCAGTGAAGTGTGGGTGAGCTTTCTCGACAGCGATCCGGACCGGCCGATCCTGTGCCTGGGCACCACCCGCAACCCCACACCCCGCGAAACACCGCCTGCGCCCGACAACAGTCTGTTGCTCGACTGGTTGCTGAATCGCGCCAGCCCATGACTTGACCCATACCTTCATCCGGTGCCTTCACTCGACCCCCATGACTTGACCTTGTGAGATCCACTGTGGCGAGGGGATTTATCCCCGTTGGGCTGCGAAGCGGCCCCGGTCCAGACAGCCTACGTTTGACTGACGCACCGCATCGAATGGCTTTGGGGCTGCTTCGCAGCCCAACGGGGATAAATCCCCTCGCCACAAAATCAGTCACCGACCATTGGATCTGATTAACTCAGCCCTTGTCAGCCTTGCCCGCCGCCGCGGCGAATTTCGCCAGGCGCACGTCGAGATGCCGTGGCCTGTGGCCATGGTCTTCGGCGCGCTCCTTGCGGCGGATGGCGTTGCGCACCATCAAGGAGCCGAGATAACGAATCGGCTCCGGCGGGAAATAGCCCAGCGGCCCGCTGACCAGCGGCGAGCGCGTCCACGGGTTGTCCAGCCCCTGCACCAGCGACGCCAGAATCTGCCCGCCCATGTGGCACGGGCCGACGCCGCTACCCGAATAACCGAAACCGTAAAACACATTGCCGCTGCTGCTCATCTGACCAAAGAACGGCAAACCGGTCACCGAGCGATCCGACGGACCGTTCCAGGTCGCATCGACTTTCACGTCAGCAAACGCCGGGAAAAAATCGCCAAGACTGCTTTTCAGCAGGTCAGCGTAAGGCGACGGCTGATCGAACACCGGCAACATCCGCCCGCCATAGGCGAAGGTGTTGCCGCCCTTGCCGAGCATGATCCGGCCATCCGGGGTGTTGTGGTAGTAGTGCACGAAAATCCGTGAATCGAGCACGGTGACGCCGCTGGTCAAGCCGATTTCCTGCAACAGATCCGGACGCGGTTCGGTGATCAGCATGTCGCTGGAAACAATCGCCACGCTGCGTTCGAATTGCGCGAAGGCGCGGGCCATCCACGCGTTCATCGCCAACACCACGCGGTCTGCCTGCACATTGCCGTTGGCCGTGCGAATCCGTGCTGGACGGCCCTCCTCCAAACCGGTCATTGCCGTATTTTCGTGAATCTTCACGCCCAGTCCCAGTGCGACGCGGCGCAAACCACGCACCAGTTTGCCCGGTTGCACACTGGCTGCTGCAGGGGAAAACCAGCCCTCCAGATGCTTGCTGGAACCGGCCATGTGCTGCACATCAGCCACCGGACGCTGGGTGAACGAGTTGATGCCGTTGCGCTCAAGCGCAGCGATTACCGCGTCAGTCGAGCCGACTTGCGCACGATTGGTCGCGGTATAAAGCGTGCCATCGAGCCGGTAATCGGCATCGACGCCGTACTGCTCGCAGAACTCGCCGATCGCATGAATGCTGCGTTCGGACTCCTTGACCAGGCGCACCGCTTCCTCGACGCCGAACAAGCGCTCAAGGGTGAAATACTTGGCCGACCACGACAGCGCACACCCGCCGTTACGCCCACTGGCGCCGGCGCCGCAGATGTCGGCTTCGATCAGCAGCACATCGAGCTCGGGGTTCTGTTGCTTGAGCATGATCGCCGTCCACAACCCGGTATAACCACCGCCGACGATGCACACGTCGGTGCGCACTTCGCCTTGCAGCGGCGGGCAGATTTCGGAGGTGTCAGCCTGCAAGGCCTGCTCCAGCCAAAACGGTCTCATGGGATTTCTCCAGTCAGTTGGCCACGGCACAGCCTGCCGCGAACACCGCAGCAGGCCGCGAGGCAAAGGGTTGTCAGTTACGCAGAGGTTTGATCGTCAAGCGGCAGTTGGGGATGGACGCGCGCGGTTCCATGAACCCGACCGGGCGGCTGTTCCAGTGCGGAATCAACACCAACGCGGAAAACAATGCGCAACCGGCGAAGACGATGAACACCGTCACCGTGTCGAAGTAGCCCGGCAGCAAGCCACCGAGTACTGCGCCGACCGAGCCGCAGCCGTTGACGAAGCCGGCCGCAGTGGCACCGGCCTTGGCTTTGCCGAAATCGATGGCGGCCGCGCCGCTGATCATCGAGTCGGGGCCGTAAAGGGTCAGGCCCATGACAAACAGCAACGCCACCACCAGCAAAACACTGCCGGTCTGCAAGACAGCCATGAACAGCGCCAGCGTCACGGTCAGCGCCAGCAGACTGATAACGCAGGCTGGCATGCGCCGCGCGCCAAACAGTTTGTCCGAAGCCAGACCGATCATGATCGGCCCGAGCAACCCGGCCAGCTCGAACGAAGTGGGAATGATCGCCGCACCGACTTTGCCGACGCTGGGCATCTGTTCAAACACGATCACCGGCCCCCACAGCAGAATCGCGTAACGCGCCGGTTTCAACATGAAATACGCCAGGCCCAGCACTAGCACCGTGCGATTACTCAGGATTTCCTTCAAGGGTTCCCAAACGCTGAGCTTGCTGTTGGCTTCGGTCTCTTCGGCGCTCAACACAGGCTCCGGTTCCCCCGCCGGCAAGCCCACGTCTTCCGGTTTATCGCGCTGGAAGATGAAGAACAACACCGCGACCACCGCCACCACTGCCGCACTGGAAAAAAACGCCGCGTGCCAGCTGCCGACGAGCGTGTAGGCCCACCAACCGGCGAACGGCGACGCCACCAGCCCACCAAATGCGTAGCAGGAACTCCACAAGCCGAGCACTCGCCCACGCTGTTTGGACGGGTAGAAACTGCCAAGGTTTTTACACAATCCCGACCATCCCGTGGACTGCGCCAACCCTTGAATCAACATGCAGGTGGCGAAGATCGGCAGCGTCGCGAAACTGCCCATCACCAGCGCCGCCGCCGCAGAAATCAGCAAGCCACCAAACACCACAACCCTTGGGCCAAAGCGGTCGGCGAGCATGCCCCAAGTGAATTGACCGATGGCGTAAGCCGCCAGGTAGATGGCATCGAGGTTGGCCATGGTCATTTTGTCGAGCATGAAATTCGGATCTTCGCCGATGCCGAGTTTGGCTACCGAAAACGCTTTGCGGGTGAAGTAGAAAGCGGCGTACGCGAGCCATGTGATCGCAAAAATCTGCATGCGCCAACGCGCAATGGTGCCGATGTGCTTGTTCATTGTGGTTCTGACCTCAGGGTGTGAGTGTGCCGGCAGAATCGTTGAGTAAACGCCTGTGTTTTTTATTGTTGAGCACTGCGATATCACCCCATCCCTATGGCGATACCGGTCAGATGAGTCCTGCTGTTGCACGCACAGACTCATGGCCGGCGCCGCTGCTTGAACGAGCAGTCGGCGCTGGTGTGAGCCGATCAAAGCAATTACTGTTTAATAAATAAAATCGATTTATCGTATTTCACACATAAGCTGAGCTTTTAACTGGAGCCGCCATGTCAATTTCCCACGCCCAACTCAAAGCGTTCCACGCCGTGGCCGTGCATGGAAGCTTCACCAAGGCCGCTCAGCGCCTTTTTCTCACGCAACCGGCGATTTCCGACCAGGTGCGCAAACTCGAAGAACGCTTTGGGGTTTTGCTGTTTCATCGCAATAAACGTTCGGTGCGCCTGACCGATCTGGGCGAACGCTTGCTGGCGATCACCCAGCGTCTGTTTGTGATTGAAGCTGAGGCGCAGGAGTTGTTGCAGGAATCCGAGGCGTTGCAGACCGGCAGTCTGATTCTGGCGGTGGATGCGCCGGTGCATGTGCTGCCGCAGATCGCGCGGTTCTGCGAGCGCTTTCCGGGCATCAGCGTGAAAATCGAGACCGGCAACACCGATGAATCGTTGTTTCGCCTATTCAACTATCAGGCTGATCTGGCGCTGCTGGGGCGTGATGTCAGCGATGAACGCTTGCTCTGCGTGCCACTGCGCAACGATCCGATGGTGGCGTTTGTTTCGCGTAATCATCCGTGGGCCGAGCGTGAGTCGATCTGTCTGGCGGATCTCGATGACACGCCGTTGGTGCTGCGCGAACACGGTTCGGTGACCCGGCAAACGCTGGAAGAGGAAATGGCCCGGGCCGGGTTTCGCATTCGCCCGGCGATTCAGGTCGAAGGCCGGGAAGCGGCGCGCGAGGCGGTGGTGGTGGGGATTGGTGTGGGGGTGGTTTCAGCGGCTGAATTCGGCGCCGACTCACGGGTCTGCGCACTGCCGATTACCGATTGCACCCGGCGTTTGACCGAGACCTTGGTATGCTTGCGCGAACAGAGTTCGCGGCGAGTGGTGGCGACCTTCCTGGATATGGTTCGCGAAAGTCTGGTGTAGGCCACAGCGGCCCCTTCGCGAGCAAGCTCGCTCCCACATTGGTCCTGCGGCGCATACAAATTCCCTGTGGGAGCGAGCTTGCTCGCGAATCAGACACCACGGTGCTTCAGGCTGGGGCTAATCCAAAAAACGCCTGAATCAAGCGCAACTCTCGCCGCCGTTCCATGCAACCGATCATGTGCCGATTGACCAATCCCTCGCCGACAATCGGAATCGCCACCACCCGTGGGTCGTGGCTGACTTCCACCGATGACACCACGCCAACGCCCAACTGCGCGGCGACTGCTTCGGTCACCGCCTCACGACTGTCGAGCTCCAGCAACACGCGCGGATGAATCGACGCCTGCGCGCAGGCCAGATCAAACGTACGCCGGGTAATTGAACTCGGTTCGCGCAGCACCATGATCACTTGATCCAACTCCTTGAGTTTCACCTCGGCCGCACGCGCTGCCCATGGATGCCCCGCCGGCACCAGCGCGCAAATCCGCGACTCGCTCAGTGCTTGCAGATGCAGTCCCTTGCGCGGTTCGACTTCGGTCAGCACCGCAACGTCCGCGTGTTCCGACAATAACGCCGCCAGCGTTTCCTGGGCATTGCCCAGCCGCAGATTCACGGTGATCCCCGGGTAGCGCGCGCGCAAACTGGCCAGCATCGGCATCACCATGTGTGGGCCGTCCGCCGCCACTTCCAGCCTGCCTGTCAGCAATTGGCGGTTGGCCTCGAGCATGGTCTGCGCCTCTTCGGCCAAGCCAAACATTGCGCGAGTGATCGCCGCCAGTTTGGTGCCCTCCTCGGTCAGTTCCACCCGTCGCGCGGTGCGCCGCAACAACGTGATCTGGTAGTGCTCCTCCAGCGCCTTGATGTGCCCGGTCACTGCCGGTTGGCTGATAAACAAACGCGCGGCGGCGCGGGTGAAGCTGCCTTCGCGCGCCACGGCATCAAACGCGCGCAGTTGAAACAGGTTCATGAATAACTCTCACTGATGGCTAGCATAACAACAAACAATTTGATTGATGCAGCAGCAAATTGCAACGTATGCCCCGTAGCTTCATCCCACAGCGTTATCCGAGGACACAAGAATGAGTATCGCCGAACCCATCCTGCTCACTCCCGGCCCGTTGACCACTTCGGCCCGTACCCGCCAGGCGATGATGGTCGACTGGGGGTCATGGGATGATCGCTTCAATCAACTGACCGCCAGCCTTTGCGAGCAATTACTGGCGATCCTCAACGGTGCCGCGACTCACCACTGCGTGCCATTGCAGGGCAGCGGCACCTTCGCGGTCGAAGCGGCGATCGGCACGCTGGTGCCACGCGACGGCAAAATACTGGTGCTGATCAACGGCGCCTACGGCAAGCGTCTGGCGAAAATCTGCGAAGTACTTGGCCGCTCGTTCAGCACTTTCGAAACCGCTGAAGACGAACCGACCACCGCCGCCGACGTCGACCGTCTGTTGCGCGCCGACAGCGATATCACCCACGTTGCGCTGATTCACTGCGAAACCAGCACCGGCATTCTTAATCCGCTGGCGGAAATCGCCCGCGTCGTCGAACAACACGGCAAGCGCCTGATCATCGACGCCATGAGCTCCTTCGGCGCGCTGCCGGTGGATGCGCAACAAGTGCCGTTCGACGCGCTGATCGCCGCGTCAGGCAAGTGCCTGGAAGGCGTGCCGGGGATGGTTTTTGTCTTTGCTCGCAAAGAGTCGTTGGCCGCAGCCGCCGGCAATTCGCACTCGCTGGCAATGGACCTGTTCGACCAGCACACCTACATGATGAAGACCGGGCAATGGCGCTTCACTCCGCCGACCCATGTGGTCGCGGCGCTGCACGAAGCCTTGCTGCAATACAACGAAGAAGGCGGCCTGCCGGCGCGACACGCGCGCTACGCCGCCAACTGCCAGGCACTGATGGAAGAGATGGGCAATCTCGGTTTGCGCAGCTTCCTGCCAGCGGCGATTCAGGCGCCGATCATCGCTACGTTCCACGCGCCGAATGACCCGCGTTATCAGTTCAAGGACTTCTACGAACGGGTCAAGGCCAAGGGCTACATCCTCTACCCCGGCAAACTGACCCAGGTCGAAACCTTCCGCATCGGCTGCATCGGCCACGTCAACCCGGACCAAATGCGCCAAGCGGTCGCAGCCGTAGGCGAAGTACTGCGCGAGATGGAAGTGCTCGAAATCTGAATCCTCACCCTACTCCCCTGTGGGAGCGAGCTTGCTCGCGAATGCGGTTGAACATTCAACATTGATACAGCTGACACACCGCTTTCGCGAGCAAGCTCGCTCCCACATTTGAATTGCATTGCCAACTCAGGAATTTGATTGCCATGAACTACACCAACCCAACCAAGCTGCAAGCCGCCATCCTCGACTGGGCCGGCACCGTGGTCGACTTCGGTTCCTTCGCGCCGACGCAGATCTTCGTCGAAGCCTTCGCCGAATTCGACGTTCAGGTTTCCATCGAAGAAGCCCGCGGGCCGATGGGCATGGGCAAGTGGGACCACATCCGTACTCTGTGCGATCAGCCACAGGTGGCCGAGCGTTATCGCAAAGCGTTCGGCCGCACGCCGACCGACGATGACGTCACCGCCATCTACGAGCGCTTCATGCCGCTGCAAATCGAAAAGATCGCCGAACACTCGGCGCTGATTCCCGGTGCCCTGGACACCATCGCCAACCTGCGCCAGCAAGGGATCAAGATCGGCTCCTGCTCCGGCTACCCGAAACAGGTGATGGATAAAGTCGTCGAACTGGCCGCCATCAACGGCTACGTCGCCGACCACGTGGTTGCCACCGACGAAGTGCCGAACGGCCGACCATGGCCTGCGCAGGCATTGGCCAACGTGATCACGCTAGGCATCGACGATGTCGGCGCGTGCGTGAAGATCGACGACACCGTGCCCGGCATCCTCGAAGGTCGCCGCGCCGGCATGTGGACGGTGGCGCTGATCTGCTCGGGCAACGCGCTGGGCCTGGATTACGAGGGTTTCCGTGCCTTGGCCAGCGATGAATTGGCCAGCGAACGCAAGCGTATCCATGCGCTGTTCGAAAGCTCGCGCCCGCATTACATGATCGACACCATCAGCGATCTGCCGGAAGTGATTGCCGACATCAACAAGCGTCTGGCCAACGGTGAAATGCCGCAATCCTGCTAACTCCCAAAAAAAACACCGCCGACTTAATAGCCAGTCGGCGGTGTTTCTGTTTTACAGATTGAGACGCAGACAATCACGAAACTTCACAAGTAAACCAACCGACAACTTATGGCGAGACAAGATTACCTTGCGCATCGTAGGCGAGGCCGTCCGGATATCGGGTACTACCGTCAGGAAGTTGCTCTGTTCCATCCTCCCAAACAATACGTCCATCAGGGTATTCGATCGTATTATCCGCCCAGATAATCCGGCCATCGGGAAACTCGACACGGCCGTCCTGATGATGAATAACGCCATCCGGGGCCTTGAGTAAGTTTTTACCCGCATCAATCAGACTGCCATCGGGAAGGGACGCAGAGCCATCAGTATTGAGGATTCCGCCCAAACTGATAATAAGTGTCGCCAGAGCAACCGGATCAATATTGAAGTTGATGTTCGGCCAAGGCATGGGGGGCCTTTTCGTTTCAACAGGTCGGGCAATACCGCCGGGAGTTGTAGGTCTGGTTGGCGAAATGGGCTTGACTGGCGCAACGGGTTTTACCGGTGGTTTAACTGGCACAATTGGCTTAACCGGCCTGACGATTGGTTTGACGGGAGGCTTGACTGGTACAACAGGTTTGATGGGGGGTTTGACTGGCACTACAGGTTTGGGCGCCACTGGCTTGACGACTGGCTTCGGCCTGAAAACAGGCCATTTGGCCATAGCCTTTTTAATAAAATAAGCGCTTTTATTTTTATTAGAGAACATAAATAATCCAATTGAATAATTAAACAACATTAATACCCTCAAGCAACTATCTGCACCCGAGGACTTACCCACACAGTAAACAGCCCGACATAACCAAGCAATCCGAAGTCAAATACAGAATATAAACAACAAGCCGTTACACCATCATTGAACCCGCAAGTCCAAACTGCAAAAACAATTAACACTCATTTAATGCAGCCACTCCACCCAACGCCATAAAACACTTCCAAGTCGCACCACCGCGTTGAAAAAACCTCAACCAATCAGAGCAAAAATGCGCCATCGGGTTTACAGTCAATGCATGCCGTCGCTCAAGAACGGCTCGTTTGAACCCTGATTTGTGAGGAAACACCGGATGCCGTGGACAAGTTCCGAATCTCGCTACAGCACCGTGTCGGTCGTGTTGCATTGGCTGATGCTGGTTTTGTTGATTCTGGTGTACGCCAGCATGGAATTGCGCGGCTTCTTCCCCAAGGGCAGCGGCGGTCGCACGCTTATCCGCGAAGTGCATTACATGCTCGGTCTGACCGTGTTCGTGCTGGTGTGGTTTCGACTACTGGCCCGGAGCGTCGGTGCGGCGCCGAAAATCTTCCCGGCCTCGCCACAATGGCAAACGCTGCTGGCGCGGCTGATGCACTGGGCGCTGTACCTGTTCATGATCAGCATGCCGATTCTCGGCTGGTTGATCACCAGTGCCGAGGGGCATCAGGTGATGTTCTATGGCTTCGACCTGCCGCTGTTGGTGAGTGAAGACAAAGCCTTCGCCAAGCAGGTGGAGTATTGGCATGTGCTGATCAGCACCGTCGGTTACTGGCTGATCGGGCTGCATGCGCTGGCGGGGCTTTATCACCATTATGTGGTGAAGGACAACACGCTGCTGCGGATGATGCCCAAGCGTGGGTGATCCCGACGTTAGGCACTGCAAGGACGCTGTGGTGAGGGGATTTATCCCCTCGCCACAAAAGCTCAACTGACTAGAGAATGAGTGTTGAACCCCCGCCGCCCCTGCAATCCGCCGGTATGCACGAAAATCAGCCGTGTGCCGCTAGCGAATTTACCCGCCTCGACCTGCTGTTTGAGCGCCAGCAACGCCTTGCCGGTGTACAGCGGCTCCAACGGTACGCCGCTGTCCAGCTCGGCCTGTGCAATGAACGCCAGCAATGCCGAATCAACCTTGGCAAAACCGCCGCGACTGGCATCAATCAGCTCATAGTCAGCACTGGCCTTGCCGGCTTCGCGCAGAATCGACTCGACTTGCGCCGCCACGCCGTGATCTTCGGGCACGGCCAACGCGCCATACACCGGGTGCGCCCCGGCCTCGGCGAGTACCAGCCCGGCCAATGTCGTCCCAGTGCCGCAGGCTAGCCACCAACCGTGGTAATCGCGCCAACCCAAACGGCTCAATTGCGCATCGACCTGCTCTTTGACGGCTGCACAACCCAGCGCCCCGGCTAATCCGCCACCGCCCTCCGGCACCGTATGCAGATTTGGATACAGCGCTCGCCACGGCGCCCAGAACCCTGGTTCATGTCGCGCCCGATAACCGCCATAACCCAGCCAATGCAGCTGCATGCCGTACGCTTGCAGATCGGCGACGGTCGGTGTTTCTTGCGGATGACCGCGCAGCAGCCCCACCGTTTCAAACCCCAGACGCTTGCCCGCCGCCGCCAGCGCATGCAGGTGATTGGAGTGCGGGCCGCCGAGACTGATGATGCCTTCGGCACCGGCGCGATCCGCGTCTTTGAGGTGTTCGACGAGTTTGAACCACTTGTTGCCGCTGATCAGCGGGTCGATTTGATCGAGGCGCAAGATGGCGACTTCAACATTGGCGGCGGTGAGCCAGTCCAGATGAAGCGGTTCGAGTGGAGCTCGGGGGAGCCAATTGGAGGAAGGAAGAAGCATGGGCGACTAGTCGTTCGGAACAGAGCCCGCATTCTAGTCGCTCATAAGCAGCCATCGCGAACTGGCTCACTCCTACATTGGATTGTGGTGTTCACAAAGTCTGTGAGCAACACAAAACCTGTGGGAGTGAGCCTGCTCGCGATGGCCATTGGCGCGCTAGACCGGCGGGGTCAAAGCTCTGCAGCCAGACGCGAACCCTGATTGATCGCACGCTTGGCGTCCAGCTCAGCCGCCACATCAGCGCCACCAATCAGGTGCACATTATGCCCGGCCGCCACCAGGCCATCGTGCAGTTCACGCAATGGATCCTGCCCCGCGCAAATCACGATGTTGTCCACCGCCAGCAACTGCGGTTCGCCGGTTTCGCCGATGCGGATGTGCAGGCCTTCGTCGTCAATACTCAGGTACTCAACACTGTTGAGCATCTGCACCTGCTTGTTCTTCAAACCGGTACGGTGAATCCAGCCAGTGGTTTTGCCCAAACCGTCGCCGACCTTGGTTTTCTTGCGCTGCAACAGGAACACCTCACGCGCCGGCGCGTGCGGTGCCGGTTTGATCCCGGCCACACCACCACGCGCTTCGAGGTTGGCGTCGATGCCCCACTCTTTCCAGAACGCAGCGCGATTCTGACTGGTGGCAATACCTTCGTGAACGAGGAATTCCGAGACGTCAAAACCGATGCCGCCTGCGCCAATCACCGCCACGCGCTTGCCGACCGGTTTGCGCTCGAGTATCACGTCCAGATAACTCAGCACCTTGGCATTTTCAACACCCGGAATCGCCGGCGTGCGCGGCGCAATACCGGTGGCGAGGATGATTTCGTCGTAACCGCCATCGACCAGTTTCGCTACGTCGACGCGGGTGTTCAGGCACACCTCGACGTGGGTGGTTTGCAGCTTGCGATTGAAGTAGCGCAGGGTTTCGAAAAACTCTTCCTTGCCCGGCACGCGCTTGGCGATGTTGAACTGGCCGCCGATTTCGCTGGCCGAATCGAACAACGTCACCTGATGGCCGCGCTCGGCAGCCACAGTCGCGGCCGACAACCCGGCAGGGCCGGCGCCGACCACGGCGATCTTCTTGATCTGCTGCACCGGCAGATAGTTGAGTTCGGTTTCGTGGCAGGCACGCGGGTTGACCAGGCAACTGGTGAGCTTGCCGCCGAAAGTGTGGTCGAGGCAGGCCTGGTTGCAGCCGATGCAGGTGTTGATTTCGTCGGCGCGACCTTCGGCAGCCTTGTTGACGAAGTCCGGATCGGCGAGGAACGGCCGCGCCATCGAGACCATGTCGGCATCGCCTTCAGCAAGAATCTGCTCGGCAATTTCCGGGGTGTTGATGCGGTTGGTGGTGATCAGTGGAATACTCACCGAGCCACGCAGCTTGGCCGTGACCTTGCTGAATGCCGCACGCGGCACCTTGGTGGCGATGGTCGGAATGCGCGCTTCGTGCCAGCCGATGCCTGTGTTGATGATGGTCGCGCCGGCCTGCTCGATGGCTTTGGCGAGAATGACGATCTCGTCCCAGGTGCTGCCACCTTCGACCAGATCAAGCATCGACAGACGGAAGATGATGATGAAGTTCGGGCCCACCGCTTCACGTACGCGGCGAACGATTTCCACCGGCAGGCGCATACGGTTTTCGTAGCTGCCGCCCCAACGATCGGTGCGATGGTTGGTGTGCGCGGCGAGGAACTGGTTAATGAAATAACCTTCCGAACCCATGATTTCCACGCCGTCGTACTCGGCGGTTTGCGCCAGCACCGAACAGGTGACGAAATCGCTGATCTGCTTCTCGATGCCTTCCTCGTCCAGCTCTTTAGGCTTGAACGGGTTGATCGGCGCCTGAATCGCACTCGGCGCGACCTGTTTCGGGCTGTAGGCATAGCGACCGGCGTGGAGGATCTGCATGCAGATCTTGCCGCCCGCCTCGTGCACCGCGCGGGTGACGATGCGGTGTTTGAGCGCTTCTTCCTCGGTGGTCAGTTTGGCCGCACCGGAATACACGCCGCCCTCGTCGTTCGGGCCGATCCCGCCAGTGACCATTAGACCGACACCGCCACGCGCGCGCTCGGCAAAGTAGGCGGCCATGCGCTCAAAGCCACCCGGTTTCTCTTCAAGGCCGGTGTGCATCGAGCCCATCAGGGTGCGGTTGCGCAGCGTGGTGAATCCCAGATCCAGCGGGGCCAACAGGTGCGGGTAATGAGCGGCGGTCATCGGTAACTCCACAACGAGCAATCACGGAAAAAGTGCGGGAGCTCTGCGTCCCCCGTCAGTCATGTACGACAGACTATGAGTCGCATCGCTGTCACTCAATGACCGTAACTGACAAGTTAATGATCTAAATGCGCAGCGCCCCTTGGCAAGCCAGACCATGAGCCCTACCCTAGTCGCCATACCCTGCATGAGTTTTCACTAAGATTGGAATTCTTTTCATTAAGACTGGAAACAGCCAACCAAGCCAGCGGGCCGCGAAAACCTTAAACGCCAGAATCGGCGTTGTTTAAACGCCAAAATTAAATGCGCCTCGTTTACTGCGACAGTCAAAGAAAAATCGCCTAGCACTGAACTCAAGTGCGCTCCAGCGGCGTGCAGTTGACCGAAGTCGGCCATTGCTTGATGCAGGAATACTCCATGTCTTCATCGATGCAACCTTTTCGCTTGCCGATGCAGCTTAAGCGCACGAACGAGCGGCGCTCGGGCATATCCGGGGGAAAATAGGCCGGACGGTTCTCTGACCTTTAGATGACGGTAGATCCGCCGATTGCCAGTCTACGCTTCCTGCTAGGGCTTCTAAGCTTAAAGCAATCACAGAGGCCGAGACGGTGATGAAGATAACTGGAAGAGTCGAAGACAAAATCGGGACGGTCGTTGTTTGCGATGTGTGTCACTGCTCAACCTGTCTACACGCTGAAGGGCATTGATCTGGATTAATGATTCTGGACACCCCTGAAGGGCAGTAATCTACGCCCAACGACGAGGTCGTGATTTTGACTAGACGGTATTTTTGGACAGATTTCAAACGGGATGCGGCTGGCCTGGGTTGGATAAAGACTATTCGGTAAGTGAAGCCTGCGAAGCGATGGGGGTAGGCCCCAAAACTCTACGCCGCTGGGTTGAGCAGTTGCGCGAGGAGCGCAACGGTAAGACGCCCGAAAAGTCCAAGGCCGTGCCCCCCGATCAGCAACGCATTCAGGAACTGGAAGCAAAAATCCGCCGGATTGAGCGCGAGAAGGAAATCTTAAAAAAGGCTACAGCTCTCTTGGTGTCGGATTCCTTCGATCGGTAAGGCTGGTCGAGGAGTTAAGTGAGCAATACCCAAAATCCGAGTTGTGTGGCGTGTTTGGAATTAACCGCAGCAGTTATTACGACCGTCTGAAACTGGTGGAAAAAATTGATGTTGAGCGCGATCGCCTAAAGATTAAGGCTATCGAACTGCATCAGCAAAGTCGCGGCTCAATGGGCCGCGCGGCATGTCAGAGGCGTTGCGTAACGAAAAGTAGTCGGTAGATCGCTAAATGGCTCGTAGCCTGATGCGCGAAATCGGGTTGAAGAGCCAGCAACGGCGCAGGCACCGTTACAAACCCAGCGGTGCGAAGGCGCAATACGCCCCAACCATTTGGAGCGTAAATTCAACTTTGAGGCACCCAATTAAGTATGGTGTGGGGACGTGACTTACATTTGGGCTGGTACTTAATGGGCTTATCTGACTGCGGTACTTGATCTGCATGCCCGACGCATCGTCGGCTGGGCGATGACCAGAAGCCCGGATTCGGCACTGACCTGTCGAGCGTTGAAGATGGCTTTCGAGTCGCGAGGACGCTCTGAAAATTTAATGTTCCATTCTAATCAGGGCTGTCATTACAGCACTAAAATGTTCCATGAAGCGTTGTCGGACATGCGGATAAAACAAATCATGAGTAGACGAGGAAACTGCTGGGATAACGTCCCGATGGAGCATTTCTTTGGCAGTTTGAAATATGAATGGATAGCCAAGGCCGGTTATCGAAACAAAGACGAGGCCAGTACTGATGTATTGCGCTACATGGACCCACTACTACAATCGGATCAGGCTGCACAGCTACAACGGCTATCGAACTCCGGTAGCCATGGAAGCCTTGGCGGCATGAGAAATAATCTAAACCCTACAACTGTGTCCAGTATCGTTTGACCAGATCAGCCGAGCAAAACCAGCCGATAGAATGAGTCAAAGTAATGCGAGACTATTCTGCGCACAAGAGCTTTTCCAACAGCCTCTTCTGCCTCTCCAATTCCTCTGTTGTGAGGGACCCCGTGAACTCATTCATTGCACCGGCCTCCATCGTCGAAAACTTGAATCTCGAAGCATCGCCCTTGCTGGTCAATACCAGGCGAACCTAGCGTTTGTAATGCCCGTGGCCCCGAATCATCAATCCTTTGCGCTCAAGGCGATCCAGCATTCGAGTCATCGAGACGCTGTAGATGGAAAGGTGTCGGCAAAATGCGACTGCAGTGTTATCCCCACGAAAAATAAGCTTCAACACTTTGATTTGCGCAGCGGTAATGCCGAGTGACATCCAATGACGATCCAACAGCCGATTTTTTCAGCGCAGCTGTCCGCCCGAGTAGTATCCCGAGGTGGAAATTTTTAAAACTCGCGGCGGAGAAATTAGGCATTTGTTCGGCGTCAATACACAGGCACGTGATCGTAGAGCTTACCGCTGCATTAAATCAATCTCCTCTCTGGCACCAGATTTTTTTGAATGGCAGGACCGATCATCTGGTTCTGCCGCAACCAGAACGGGCACTCCAATAACTCGTCGACTCGCCCTCACCCCAACAAGCATGGATCCCGCGAGGCGCCCGCGGGCCAAAATTATAACGAAACATCGCGGAAACCAGAGAGGCCAAGCCTGGGCGTAATGTGTGGACGGTCTTTTATCGGACGACGTGCGAGTGCTAGAAATATTACCGCGACAACTGCGCTTATGACCTCGCCGTTCTTTGAAATGGTCTCTTGATGCACTTGTGTGCTATTCACGATTCGATTTAAGCATATCGCAAGCTCCGAAGCAGAGCTTATAACCCCGACCCGACGCATAGACTGCTATACGCCTCAAGCAAGCAAAGAATGGTAAATGGACAAAACGTTGCAACTCCACACCACCAGTCACTTCGACAAGAGCGAATGCTTATGAGCGTCGTTAGCTTGTGCCTTGCACTCCTGCTATCACGCCCCCTCCTTTGATTCCTACATCGAACATGAACACTGTTCTTCACTGATCACTGAGTTGAAGGCCAAAGTGTCATGCCTATCGGGGGGCACACCACTTCATCATGTGTTGCCCATCCTGAGCCTCGAGAACCCAGCGAGCATTACGCCTTAGAAATGCCAGGCCGCATATCGCGGCATCATTGGGAGGGACGTAGGGAACGCAGGGCACGTAAGGGTAAATTTTTCGAGTAAACGACAGAGCGTATATCTACGCTCCGTCAAGAACCGCGCCAAGAAGACTCTAGCCGAGGTGATTACTTGAGCCAAGATTCGACAGTGTCTGAACCATATTGAGCCTTCCACTGCTTCAACGTTTTGTGGTTGCCACCTTTGGTTTCAACGACCTCACCGGTTTGAGGATTTTTGTATACTTTTATTTGACGAGTTTTACGCAGGCCAGAATGAAGCCCCCCCGTGTAGGCTTGTCGATTCACCTGTGGATCTAGCAAGTTAATGATGTCTTTTAAACTATAACCGTACTGCCCAAGCAAGGCGCGGAGCTTGGTTTCGAATTCAATTTCCTGCTTTAGACCGGCGTCACCCTTCAAGGTTTCCAGCGCTTTTAACTGCTCGGCGAGGTGTTTTTCGAGCAAACGGAATTCTACGAGTTTCGACATGGTGCCTCCAAATAATAAGCTGATTGACGGTATACTCTAATGATCAACATACTTGTTTGCAACAGATTTGCTAGAAGAGATTTTTTTGTCATACGACCTTCCTAACAGCTTGGTGCTACATTCTATTTTAAGCTGCAGACTGGCCTAAATGGTTTAGTGCTATTCCCGCGAAGCGTAGCGCCTCCCTCCCATCTATACATCAGCTCAGCGAATCGTCGTTTTGCTGGCGAACCACAATCCCGGCAATCGCACAGGGCGGGGGCAATCGGCAATCGGCAATCGCTGCTTTAAATCACCTCGGAGAAAGCACGGAGCGACGTGAATAACTAACACCAAACAGTACTTCTCCTGATAGAAGCTCGTAGATCATCGTAAGGGAACGCCGCCGAAACGTCGCACTTTATGCAATGGTCACCTGCTATGATCTGAGCATCAAGCAGACGACGGAATAGAACTTAAAACATTGATTCCGCCTCGCAAAAGTGCTCGCTCCACAATTTAAATACATCTCTTCTATCGCTCCCAGTCAAGATAAAAGATGGCAATTAAATCGCACACCCAATGGAGAAATCACGCAAAACAAATGCCCGAAAACACAACATCGCTTGTTATCTACAAGCTAATGTTAATCGCACTATCATGCCATGAAAATCAATAACAAATTCGAATTTGTTTATTTGCAGACCATGATCAAATTCAAACCAATAAGATTTTATCGGGACGACGTTATGTTTGATTTGGTGAAACGTTAACCAGGCTGACCATTTGAAAATTACACCCCCCAAAGATCATGCACCTCCTATTAAGGTTTTATCGTCACGCCTCACCCGCCGCTTACTTGATGGCAGTTTGGCGTCAAAGCTGAAGCTCTTCGCCCCGACGCTTAGACACCCCCCCCCACCAGAGCACAACACCTAAACTATCGGCAGCTAAAGTAGAAATAAATGAGACAACCAGAATTTTTGCGCCTAACGCTCAGATAAATGGCCGAGAGCAAACGTATAAAAATACGCAAGAATCCGAGCGGGAGATGGTTAACGCGAATATGCGAAGAAGCGGAGCCGATTCGAGCACCGCAATTCAGTTGTGACGCCTCACCTGCAGGCGGGGAGTATGACCATACATGCGTTAATGGGAGAACGCCGACTGAATGCGTAGTAGGGCAGGATGACAAAAACGCTATGGTCAAGCCATGGCAGATAGGAGCTGATTATCATCTGAGCGTGGGCTTTCGCAGACTCAATCTCCATGCAATGTTTTTCTTCTTCAAGTATTTCCATCTTGCCCACCTTACGTACACATTCCATCGATCTACTCCGCTACCTGAGAAAGTGAAAACCAACTACCCGCTACCTACTTTCAGGCCTGGCCCCAGCACTGCTAGTGGCCAGGGCAACGTAAAACAGTTAATCATTATTTATTCACCCTACTATCCGCACCTGAGTACGCTATAGAGTCAATCGTAAAGAATTTTTTGCTTATACTTAACAGGCGGATTGGTGAAACCATCGTCATTAACGGCGACATTAGGATTACAGTTCTAAGCATCGAAAGACAACGCACGGCAAGGCTATGCATTGCAAAACCAAAAAACATTGAAACTTACCAAAAAACCATTCGAAGAAGTAACCGAAGCGCTAAGCACTGAAAAGGACGAGTCGCCATAAATTTCGCCTGAAAATTCTGAGCCGTTATAGAGAATTTCGCGATGGCGAGGTCATTACTTTCACTGAAGTGAAATTAACCGCCATCAGCGCAGACCGCCACCTAATCTTTAGTGAGGGTGCAGATAGGCCCGGACGCCGCCCTACAAAAATGGGAAAATGTATCTGGATTACGCCAAAGTCGCGCGGATAAAAATCAATCTTATTCACGGAAGCGATTTTCGGGGAAAGGTCAGAGGCCATGCACCACGCCAAAAATGACATCGACCACTACGACCAGCCGCGTCACGTCGAGAATGTCTAGCGAGTGACCAGAGAACGCCAATCATCAAAGCCCGACGCACCACTAACTCGTGCGTCCTGGTGATTTATGGGAAGTGAAATGCACATCTTCTAAAATGAGTAAAATGCGCGCGCGCAGAATGCTGACAGTTATGCAGGTAATCTTTAATGTGGACGATTATCGCTCCCTCAAGCTTGGTGGTGCAGTAATGCTCCTGAGTGCATTGGGCAGAGGTGCGAAACCACTGAATCTCGACCGTGGCCGTGCGCTCACCCGATTTGAGCGCAGCAAGCAGCAACGGCGATGCCTTGTCAAAAACGCCTATTTCTTCCAGAGGCTTGTGAACGCGCTGCCCCACGGCGTGTCAAGGGATAAGAACTTCGCGCGTAACATCCTGGACCATAACCTAGTCCTCATACCCCTCTTGATAAGAGTCTCCAGCCGAGTCAACGGTGAAGGCACCTGCGGTATTCAAACCTTGCTTCCTGACGGCAACCGACATGCGATGGGGCAGCCATAAGGCTGCTCTCCTTGCTGAAAATAAAACCCGCAGCTGATAGCCTCGGGGCGAAATAATTGCCGTATCCGCCATAGATAAAAATCAGAAATGATCAATAGTCGATTTTTACCCAAAGGCCACCTCTACCTTCCTTGGAAACCGCGACCTCAAACACTCAGTCACCCTCCACGCCTCGGGAGATCACTGGCGTGCCCTTTCAACAACGTATGTTTTTGATTTTATCAATCGCTCGATGCCCGCTAAAATCATGTTTGGACAGCCAAATCGGCCATTTCTCTATGGAATTTTGTGTTCAAACCTAAACGCAAGCAAATCCAAATGACGCAAAAATTATTCAGATTCGTATTCGCAATGGCGATTTCGTTGGGCGCAGCTCACGCGTCGGCCGAAACTGCCCCCGACTTCGTCCACCCCTTGGATTTTAATGGTTCTAACGAACAAAAAAACCTGACAATTTCAACCATTGAGAAGCGTGTTGAAGCCAATTTATGCAGCGGCCCCATCGTCTTCTGTCAAAAAAGTACCATACGACTCACCGAAAATATCGAGCTACACGCATTTAAAGCACTAACAAAAGAGAAAGACAGGGCAGCAATGGATAGGATAATTGACAGCCAATGCTCTAGCACATCTAAATACTGCTCATATTCGCTGATTCATATGCTGTATATTAATGCGACTCAATCACACCTAGACAAATTAACATGGGATTAAAAATGAAAAAAATGATACCTCTATAGTCTCGCGCTTTGCGCTTGTCAAAGCTATGCACGGGTCAATCCTATCTTGGGCGAGAACAGTGAGCGAGGCAGCCAATCACGGCATTTCTTACCTTACCCCCCCCTGCGAAGCGTTATCACCATGTGAACTGTTCTGCTTCGTGCTTTCAACCATATGCTGTGCCCGCTTCAAGCGGAAACCGACAGAACTGCCGGCGCCCGTCAAATTATTATGGAAATAATGAAAGATAGTTTCAACAGTTGCAAAACAACCAGCCTCACTGGGGCCGTTTGACCGCAGGACGCGCGAGATGACCACCGTATCAAATGCTTGACCGTTCAGTGTCTATACTTTCGACATAAAACCCAAAAAGAAGGGTTCACCTGTGGCTAAATCCCCACGCCCCCTCTCGTCGATGGGCATAAAAAGAGAGGGGACTGCGCCTGCTCTTATGAAACGCTTTCGTCTTTTTTTTGTGGGCTCGACAGCGGTCTTAATTTTGGGAGTCTCCTGGCTCGCCGCTGAAGTAATCGCTAAGCGTTACATCACCGAGTCTATGCAAGACCTGTATCCGGCTATCCAATCATCCCTAACGGAAGTTAATGCGCAGATTGACAGCACTCTATCAGCGTTAGCAGAGCAAAATACCCAGGTAGAACACTGTTCCGAAGGCAGTCATTTAGAATTATCACGCCTGGTGGCAGCGAACCGATACATTTATGAAGCAGCGATTAGACTGGAAAATGGGGCAGTGTGCACGTCCTATGGCCGCGCATTACAGCCTCTCCCAACACTCAACAGCGCACAGTATTATAAATCAGGCAAATTAGATTACTGGCTTCAAAACGGAAAAGCCGGCTCGAATGATGATAGCTTCATAATCGTCGCCCAAAAATCAACCTTTGTATGGTTGAATAAAGGGATTCTCCTGAGCACCTTAGACCTGCCTGATGATTACGATTTTGACCTGATCGAGCGAGGAAGTTTACGTTCGGTATTTTCGTCCACCCGTGATCCAATTTCTTTGAGGACTCTACCCCCTTCAGGCACATTAGCGTTTTCTGAGGACAAAATCTCGTACGTATTTGAAAACCAGTGGCCAGAGCTACTCTCTGTGATAACGACATCGCATGTATTATATCAACGACTGAGAGCAATTTGTTTTATAAGCATATTTTTTATCTTCGCAATCATCTCGATCGCAGTAACTGTTGGAAGCTATCATCTATACAGCCTTCATATCTCACTTCTTCCAAAATTAAAAAAAGCGATAAAGCATTCCGAACTGCACTTACACTATCAACCAATAGTCAACATGACAACCGGCAAGTGGAGTGGCGCAGAATGCCTGATCCGCTGGAATGCCAACGGCAAATCTGTTCCACCTTCTGTATTCATCCCACTAGCTGAGAAAGCGGGTCTTATGGCAGAACTCACTAGATGGGTGATTACCAGAGCAACTGAGGATTACACCGAGCACTTTAGAAAATGCGGGAATCTCTATATTACAATTAACCTTTCCGCTGCAAATGTGGAAGATGAGACTTTTCCGGATTTCGTCCATGGTTTATTTTTGCGCCATCGAGTACCGGCAAAATCGATTTTATTCGAAATTACTGAAAGTTCACTGCTAAATAAAGGCAAAGCCTCTATTATTCTCCAACAATTGCGCGACCTAGGTCATCGCCTTGCCGTGGATGATTTCGGAACAGGGTATTCGAGCCTTTCATACATAGAGGAGTTACCGGTGGACATCCTCAAAATTGACCGCTCTTTCTTGACTCCAGAAAAAATAAACGCACCTGATGCTCTTTGGCCACATATCGTAAAAATGGCCAAGTCGTTAGGACTAGAGGTGGTCGCAGAAGGTGTCGAAAACGAGCGCCAGGTCACCTCGCTACGCAAGAAGGGAGTACGCTTAGCGCAGGGTTGGCATTATTCTCGAGACCTTCCACCCGAGCTACTCACACAGCAGTATTTAACGCAGGCAGCACTCTCGCCTCCCCATGATTAGCCCAAAGGAATCCGCCCCCCCTCCCCTCTGCGAGATCGGGGTTGGCTGAACGCAAAAATGCCGCTATGGAGATGAACACTCCTCTACCATACTCGTCTCCACTCCCCCAGCCTTCGAATCGTTCAGCAAACCAGTCAATGCCAAGCTAGGAATAGATGGGCAGGTAACGCTTGAGCACTGCATCAAGACGCCCCCCCCATCGACTGCGGAGGAAAGGACGCCGACTCAGGCTGATCGCAAATTCTTAGTGGGAGGATCGTTGTTGCTAATCAGGCCTAGCAGACCGTACTAACGATTTCGCGCACCACCGCTACGTACCAACCTGTACAGAGGGCACGCCAGGCGACCGAGAGGCGCTTTCCCGTAGAAACCCCAGACGTCCAATTTCAACGGATTTCAAGCGAGCGAGACACAAACCACATAGATAATTATTGATTGGGTTTGCCGGGCTGTTTTTGCTTTCATTCGCCTAACTCTACCGACCAGGGACCGTTTTCGCATGGAAAACACTCGATCCATATCTCTCACAACCAATAAAAACCCAACGATTTCCTGTTTAACGCCAAAGAAACTGCTCGCCCTCTCTGGCGCAGTCCTTCTTTTGCCCTTATATAGCTTTGCAGGTGGAGAACCGCCCATTGTCGCTGCAGGGTCCACGGCGGCAGAAAAAAATGCACAACCCCAGCAAGCCATCGCACAACCTCCGCGCGCTACGCCAGAGCCGACAGCAGCATTAGCCTCCGCTCAAGCCACGCCGGTCAGTTTGCCAACCCAGCGCGCCCTCGCCGAGCAGAACACCGCGACGACTTCTACCGATAGGTCAGAAACGTCTCAGGGCGGAGGATTACCGACTACTGCTCCTACCAAAATTAGTCCCGATTCTCCCCCATCTCTGCAGACATCTACCCCCCCCGCTGCGTCAACTGCTAAAACGAGCAGTCCTATCGCGCCCTCCACAGCACGGGAAACCGCTCCAGCCAATAATTCCGCTCCCTCTAAGATTAACGTGGTACCGACGCAAGCACCCACTCCTGTTGTTCAGCCATCAACAGAATCAAATATCGGAAATATTAGAGAGGCGTTACGCGCCAAACAGAAGGAACTGCTCGAACTGGAGGAGAGAGCCACCAAAGCAGCCGAGGGATTAGCCTCCCTAGAACTGGATTTGAATGAAGCGAAGACTTTGGAAGCGCGCCTGAAACAGACGATAGTCTTAGAAACGGAAAATTTCCTTCAGGGCAAAACTACGGTCAACGGACTCGACCAAATCAGGGCGGAGTACGTCACTCAAAACGACCAACGGGAATCGCTTCAGAATCAGTACATCAAGATGAAAAAAATCTTCGATGTTGCCACAAAAAAAAGCAACAGCCTCAAGGTAAGTATTGCTGAGACTGAAACTTCGCTCACACGCTTGGAAAATGCACGAGATAAATTAGCGATAGCTGAAACAAGGAAATCATTCCCAAAGGAAATGACCTTTGTTGAAAACCTTAGTTTTAAATGCTCCACTGCCAAAGGTTTGTCCTACTGCCTTGAAGAGAAAAACATCACGTCGTTGGTTCAAGAAAACATAGCTCATCACTACTCCATGGCATTGCGCAAAAATCCTAACGCCTTCAGGAAGGTGCCACCTTTTAGCGAAAACGATCTGTCTTACAGCTTTAACCATTCGTTCAAAAATGCTCAAATGGACATGAATGGCTTCGTAAGCGCTACCGTTCAAATCAACGCGACTTTACATCCGAAATCATCGTTGGCTTGTACAATTTTAGACATCAATCCCCAGCTATGCACCAATGCGCTGTATACATTGACAGTACGTAGCAACAAACATGACGATGTGGTCAGCATTGACGGCGCCAAATATGGCCATACCCCCTTAGTCTTGGCGCTGCCTAAAGGTTATCATTCCATCCAGGTAAACTCACAGAAAATGGAGCAAACCAAAAAAATCTTGTTAGACAACGACAAAGTAATAAATTTTAAATTTAAAATTTAAAATTTAAAATTCACCCGAAGCATAAGGGAACATGAAAATTGCTCCTTTATGCTGTACTCCTTAATACATCCAATAAAATACCAGCGGCTCGGCACGCTTAGGACTAAAACCCCAACCGCGCCATGCAATTTACAACACCAACAAATAAAAAAACGCACTTCAAATCTGGGCCGAAATTTTTACATTCGCGCTTATCAAAACATAACGGCCCACCACGAAAGCGGGCCATTATTTACAATATTAGAACAGAGCAAATACGGAAGCTGAGGTTTGTTCTACATCAATTTTACCTACTTCAAGAATTTCGTATTCGACCCGCACGCCAACATTTCGAAAAACATCCAGCTCCACACCCGCACCATACGTCAAGTCGAAACCAGTATCATCCTCATCGACATTGCCGTCGGAATCCCAGGCATGCGCGCCAAGGCTACCGTACATACGGATACGCTGACCCAGCGGAAAACCCACGTGAGCTGCTACCTGCGCCGATTTTCCTTCAAACTTTTTCTCTCCTTCCTTGAAATCACCCAAATCTACCAACGCCCCCTCAAAAGCTAGATATCCGTTTGCCCGATATCCGGCATAAGCTTTGTAGCTCGTATCGTCATCACTCAATGCTCCCTTATCCACGGCCACGCTTGTTATACCCCCACCGACATACAAACCTTTATCATCAGCAAATGCCTGGAGAGACAACAAAGATACTAGCGAAGCGACAGCCATGCTCTTGAAATGCATATTTTTATCAAACCCCATTCTTGGTTTTTTCACGAGAGGGAATGGATATCCCTGCTGTCATAATTCCTGATCACGCCCTTTCAGGGAAATCAACAATTCACATTTCCCCCATCTCAAGCCTCGCCAGACAACCATCACACTACCCCAAACATAACAACGCTCAATGTAAAACAATGATTTTCATTAGCTCAGGCAACCCGCTACCCTTCGCCGCATTGAAAAGACAGCAATACTCGTCAAAATTTCCAGACTGAAGATTACGGACCTCAATGTACATACGAACGCTTTTGTCTGCAGTTGTCTTGATAGGCTTAGCAGGCTGCTCAACCATTCCCAAGCCGGAGAGCCGTCAATCGGGCTTCCTTGACGACTACAGTCAACTCGAAAAAGATGATGCGTGGCCCAGCAGCCAGTATTGGGTAGACCCACATCTGAAATTGGCTACGCCAAATAAAAAGCGCATCTACCTTGAGCCCCCCCTATATTACCTGGCCGGGGAAGATCTGAAATTTTTGACAGAGCATCCTGAGGATGTAAGCAAAATGCTGCGCTATCTACACCAGGCTCTCTTATATGAGTTTCTCACTGCAGGTTACGAAATCACCACACAACCCGAGGCTAATACTTTTTTGCTGCGCACAGCAATAACCGGCGCAAAGCGCACTCCTCGAGATGTTACGCTACTGGAGTACCTTCCAATTGGAATGATCCTATCGGGCAGTATGCATTTCGCCGGATTTCGCGACGAAAGCGTGAGAATATTTTTTGAGTCCGAGTTGCGCGATGCCCAATCAAAAAAGCTATTGGGACAATCAGTGAGTGTCAGCACCGGTAACAATGTATCCCCCAGAGCCGAAGCCACTGTAGAGGATACCTACCTGGCGCTCGATATGTGGGCGAAACAGCTTCGAGAGCGCGCCGACAAAACTTATTCAACCAAGCAGAACTCTCACCCAATTTCCGATAAAGAAGAGAGATGAACCTGATAGAAACCTTTGGGGTTTTTTGAGCATTGCTTCGCCGACCTTTGCAGTAATGCCCTTCCTCTAGGCCGCCCTCTAATGCTAGCGCTAAAGCGCATTCTGCAGGTTTGCCTTAGGAAAAAACAAAAATGTCAGAAACGTTTTGAGAATGGTAAAATGAGCTACGCTTAAGATCAACATTCAACATGAGTCTACTCCCAAAGACCCAATCCACCTGAACGGACGACGGAAAATGAGCTACTCTTTCAAGTTGAAAAATGGTGAAATTGCTATTTTCGACGCGGAGAACTCTATACTCTCCATTACAAGCGTACATGGGGAAATCAATCGCTCAACTCTCGGCAGAGCTGAGTCACGCCTCCTTAGTTTATTGCTGAGCGACCCAGGAGCCACTAAAAGCCGGAACGAAATTGTCGAATATGTATGGGATGATCGAGTAGTAGCCTCTGGCAGCCTCAATCAGGCCATTTTTTCGCTTCGCAATACTCTCAACGACAGTCGAGAGCATGAAATCTTGATGACCGTGCCGCGCCGAGGATACCGTTTCAATCGGGACTATCTGGTCAATTCTATGGCAAATGAACCCGAACCCGCTTTGCCGGAAACAGCTGCCGACCCGCTGCAACCAATTTCGCCGCCTCCCTCCAACGAAAGTCCTTTTTTTAACGCTCCCCCCCCCAAGAAAAAACGCAAAATTAACAGTTTAATGGTTGGATATGCCTTACTCGCACCACTCACAGTGATTACAATTTTGCATATCACACCATTTGGCTCGTCCAACGTCGCTGCATCAAAGCTTGAGATCGGCGCGGTCACGCTGAACTTTGTAGGCACCGACTCTAATAATGCTGCAACGTTAAAAAAATCGCTTTCTGCCCAGCTAAAAAATTTCCCTGAGAAACTAAACGGGAATGTATGGATTAGCTCTGACAAAACAAGCTATTCGATTTCATGCATCCGCACTGATCAAAGCACGTTAAATTTGCAATACGAAACCAACCAGATAGAACTTCAGAAAATGATTCAACAATGCTTGGAGCAGCCCATATGACGCCGAAAGTGAAACGCAGCTTGCACTGGGCGCTCATAGGCGTTATAGCGCTGGGGTGCATCTTTGAACTGGCGGACTCTGACACGCCGTATAAAGAAAACACGGGGTATCATACTTTTTCCCGTCAAGCTCTCAGCAGCGGCAATCAGTTTAGCACTGAAGAACACCTAATTATGAATCAGCGAACATTTACCCTCACCTCGATTGAAAACATCAACGCCAAACCACAAAGCGGTACCATCACCGCCGAAGTGCTAACAGCCGATAAATTTGACGCACAAGCCCAGATCAAAAAATTAGATCTCAAGCAAAATTCTGACTTGTCGCTCGCTGATGTTAACCCAGCTCTGTTTTTCAAGCGCCAGTACGCGCTACAAGAGGGGTCTATTCTGAGCTATAAATTTTTTCCAACCCCCAACAAAGACGCATTGTGTTTTTATATCCAAGAACTGAATCGGTTACGCTGCATGCATAACTGAAAGTACACCCGGGCCATCATTCGGCACTTTCTGCGGCTGGTGGCCTGGAGTAAAAACCCTTGACATGATACTCCCACTCTTCTTGATCCTCCGCAGCCCGCACTCCCCCCCTCTTCGCGTAATCATAATTTTTAATTTCCGTATCGCCGTAAAATTTCCGATAATCGATTGTGCGAGCTTCTTCATTAGCACCGGAGATTACATGCGGCAATTCACATTGAAAAATCTTTCACGAAAGCAAAAAATCGTGTTTGGACTGATGGCTTACGTGTCCGGTTTGCTGATCGCCTGGATAGCAAACTAATTGGGCTATATTTTAATGCATTCGACATGACGAAATAGTCGAACCGTTGTGTTGAGTGTCACACAAATTAATCGTGCTGTCTTTACAGGAAATCACACATGGTATGGTTGAAACAATTTTTGAAATCGGATCTCTTTTCGCGAAAACATGCACTCTCCCCCCCAGCCTTGCAACAGCTTAGCGCCAGACAAGGCATTGCTTTCAAGCCAGCCTTTCGACCGCTGCTTGAAACCACTGCTGCTTCGACGCCTGAAAATTTGAAAATTACCGGCGTCGGCACGACAGAGCTTCCTAACGTTAATGCCTTGACTCGGTATTACATGAATACCGAAAACCTATGGATCCAGGTACAAACCGCTAACTCCCCATGCGACCCCTCCGGCACCATGATTCTATTCAATCGTATTAATCGGGTTGCGCTTGATAACGAGGCGGACCTGCGCAGAATTAGCGGACCTGATAGCCCTATCGGAAAGCCTACTTATAGTTTTAACGACAAAACGTACAACCGGATTTGGGAGGGCGAATCGGGCCAAAAAACGTTAATTCCATTTAAGGAGCATATCGAACTCATCGAGGACGAGTTCGACGTTTACCACCGCGCGATGCTTTACTCTCACACGACAACATCCGCACAACGCAACGAATTTCTCCTATTTTCCATCGAGGACAACACGGATGGCAGCATATCTCTGAGCACATCGCTGGGCGTTTCCTTGTATGTGTCTGATTTTGAATATCTTTGAACAGGTTTACATCCAAAGTTCTAATCATTTATCGTTCAACCTGCGACACTTTCTACCGTGAAGACAATATCAAGGCAAATTTCTTGTTCAAGGTGCCTATGTGCTCGCGGACTCGAGCGTTAATGACGTCTCGCCCTCCACGACGTCATTGATAATTTTTAAGCAGCATCAAGTAGACCACCTGCGATCGCCCCCTCATAGTACGATTTGTCCGATTCTATATTGATATCGCATTGTGTACGTTCTTAGTGAGGTGTTTTTTCATGGAAACTAGATCAGAGATGACATTATTCCGCGGATTGTTAGATGTGCTTATTCGGGCGGGGCTCATCGCCGCACTAGCAGTCTGTTGCTTTTATATTTTCAAGCCATTTTTAAACTTGATGCTCTGGTCGTTGATATTGGCCGTAACGCTCTACCCGCTTCACAACAAGCTTAAAAAAATGCTCGGCGACCGCAACGGATTGAGTGCGACATTAATCGTTACCCTCGCCATTATCGGAATCTTGGTCCCCGCCTACCTGCTTGGTACATCATTAACCAGCTCGATTCAACAATCCCTACTAATTGTCAAAGAGGGAAGCTTTCATGTTCCCCCGCCAAGCCAAGCGATTGCCGACCTGCCCGTTTTGGGAAAGCCTCTGTACGGCCTTTGGTTACAGGCCTCAACTGACTTGAGTGGATTGGTGCAGACGTTTTTACCGCAACTCAAGCAGTTTAGCGTGGGAGCGCTGGGTAAATTGGCAGGCATCGGCGCTGCACTCGGCACCTTCATCATATCGCTCATCATCGCCGGCATTATCATGGCCTACGGGAAAAGCGGCCATCGTAATGCATCCTTAATTGCCTCAAGGATTGCGGGCTCCGAAAGGGGGCCTCACGTTGCTGCTTTGTGCACCGCCACCACCCGCGCTGTCGCACAAGGTGTCGTGGGCATCGCGTTCATTCAAACGATATTAGTCGCCATGGGCTTTATGATTAACGATGTTCCAGGCGCAGGTGTACTCGCGATCGCGGTACTGTTACTCGGCATCGCGCAATTGCCTGCAAGCCTTGTAACACTACCGGTCATTGCTTATGTGCTCGCAACCGATGGTGCAAGTGCTACGAACATTGCCTTTGCGATATATGTGCTGATCGCAGGCCTTGCGGACAACATACTTAAACCCCTCCTGCTGGGACGTGGCGTCGAAGTCCCCATGCCTGTGATCCTCATTGGAGCATTGGGCGGCATGATTACCAGCGGGATCATTGGCCTGTTCATTGGCCCCATCCTCCTCGCAGTTGCCTACCAGCTGTTCTGGTACTGGGTGGACGGCGCCGATTGCATATCCCCCCCTGACGATCAGAATGTGAACTAATGCGACTTGGACGACTAATGGTACTCAGTGTGATCAGCCTGACCGGCTGCGTCCGTGTGGGACCAGACTTCAGCACGCCTCACGAACCCTGGATAGATCAATGGAAAAGTCCTACGGTTGACCAGGTGAGTATCCTCCAACCACAGGCAGCTCCCCTGCGGTGGTGGGAAATTTTTGGCGATTCCACGCTCAATGGTCTGATGACCATAGCCGATCAAAACAACGCCGATCTAAAGCTGGCTGGATTACGAGTTCTGCAAGCCCATACCCAGCTCGCCATCGCTCAGCGGACCCAGTACCCGCAATTTCAGCAGATTGGCGCGGATAGCCTCTATGTTCATCGCCAGCAATCTGGTGGACGCAATCCACAAGACAGCAGTTCTTGGCAACATGGGTTGGAATTCGGTATCGGATGGGAAGCGGATTTTTGGGGCCGCTTCAGTCGTGCAGTAGAGTCGGCCGACGCGGCTTATTTCGCCAATCAGGCCAATTACCAGCACGCACTGGTCCTTCTCCACGCTCAGGTGGCCGAGACCTACTTCGCCGTACGAACCGCGGAAGCACGGCTACGGGTTGCCAAAGAGAACGCTGCGCATCAAAAGCGCAGTTTTGAAATTACAGAAAAGAGCTTCAACAGTGGGCAGAACTCCGAGTTGGACTTGCAGCAAGCCAAGACTCAATATCTAGGCACGCTGAGCAGCCTTCCCCAATTCGAAGACCAGGTCCACCGACTACGCAATGCCCTCGCGTTGTTGATTGGTCATTCACCTGATCAGCTACCTGAATTGGCGGTAAATGAGGCGCTCATTCCACTGGTAGATCACGCACTGATTCAAGATGTGCCAGCTCAACTGTTGCTGCGTAGGCCGGACATCCGTGCTGCTGAGCTTGATGTAGCAGCCCAATCGGCCCTGGTAGGTGTGGCTAAAGCAGATTTTTACCCATCCTTGGCCCTACTCGGCAATATCGTATGGTCAAGTGATTCTCTTGGCAGTACGTCCAATTCGTTGGATTTCATTGCCGGCCCCAGTTTGCGCTGGCGCCTTGATCGCGATCAGATCAGAAACAATGTGCGCATACAGGATGTTCGACTGCAGCAGCTCATTGAAGTGTATCGAGACAAGGTACGCCAGTCAGCACGGGAGGCTGACGACGCGGCAGTGGGTCTGAGCAAATCATTGGAGCGCGAGAAGATTTTGCGGGAGGCATCAAGCGCAGCCAAACGCTCACTAGTCTTAGCGACATCCCAGTATCGTGAAGGCTATTCTGACTTCCAGCGTGTACTGGATGCGCAACAGGCGTTATCCATTCAGCAAGACAACTACTTGATCAGTCGCAGCAATGCCGTGAGCAACTTGATCGCGTTGCACAAAGCCCTCGGTGGTGGATGGCACAGCAACAGTCCTCTCATCGACCAAAGCATCCGCGATCAAATGCGCTCGCGTTCCGATTGGGGACCTCTTCTAGACGATCCAACCTTTGCGGCCCCTTTAACTCCTCAAAGGGTAACTACTCATGAGTGAAGCTCAACCGACCACCCCGCCAGCATCGACTCCACCTGCAACTACTGACACTGCAAAAAAAAGCACCCGATGGGTAGTGTTGATTATCGCCGGTAGTCTGAGCTGGTACTTACTTGCCGATCGCTTCACGCCGTATACCCAACAAGCGCGAGTGGAGGCTTTCGTCATCCCGGTGGCTTCTGAGGTCGCCGGCCAAGTGACTCAAGTGCATGTCCGGGACAATCAGAACGTCAAAGCGGGCGAGCTGCTCTTTGAGATAGATTCCCGCCAATACCAAATCGAGGTGGACCGCGCACGCGCCGACGTCGAGTCCACACGTCGAAAGATTGGTGCCAATACCGCAGGTGTCGCAGCAGCGCAAGCGTCTCTACGCGCCGCAGAAGCTTACGAACTGAAAACTACGCAGGATAATCAACGGCTGGAAGGACTGTACCGCGATGATCCAGGTACGGTATCCGTGCGACTTCTCGAAGTGTCCCGAGCGAATCGAGAACAAGCAATGGCGCAGGTCACCGCAGCGCGATCTGAAATACAGCGAGCTCGAGAACTCGAGGGCGGTCCATTAGCAGAAAATGCCATGCTTCACAGCGCGACCACCGCGCTGGAAAAAGCTGAATTAGACTTGGCCAATACGAAAATTCGTTCGAGTTCGGCGGGACTCATCACGGATCTGCGCACGGCAAAGGGACAGTTCTCCGCAGCGGGCAGTCCCGTGATGACGCTTATTGCGGTTAAAGATATATGGATCAACGCTGAAATGACCGAGAACAACCTGGGACTCCTTGCTCCGGGTACCCCAGTCGCCGTGGTATTGGATGCCAGACCGGGTGAGGTGATAGAGGGGCGCATTCGAAGCATCGGCCATGGAATCGGCGATGGGCTACAAGCCCGACCAGGTACCCTCCCCTCTGTTCAAAATAGCCGTGACTGGCTTCGGCCTGCACAGAGATTTCCCGTGATAATCGATATCCCCTCAGAGCAGTCCACTGACTTGCGCGGTCTTCGCGCTGGCGGGCAAGCGGAGGTCATGGCATTTCCTAGTGAAACCAATCCACTGAACGTGCTCGGTCGCGGCTTTTTGCACTTGATGAGCTGGCTTTCTTATGCCTACTGATGCAAAGGGGAAACAGCCTGATTTGCGCAGCCGCAGGGTATTGCGATTGGCAATATCCTCTTCACTCAGCCTTGTCGTAAGTTTCGGGCTTGCCCTGCCGCTAGCCTTTTTAGCCCCAGTCCTCGCCGTATTACTCGCCACCACTAATCGCCCCATATCCTTCAAGGCCGGTGTGAGCTTAACGATAGCGCTCACGCTCACCACCGGCTGCGGCCTGGTCTTGATCCCGGTGTTACATTATTTTCCCGTGGGTGGTGCGCTGCTGGTTATAGCAGGCCTCTTTTTCGCCTTTCTATTGGGTGTGCGAGGTGCCAATCAACTGATCGTGATGTTTCTCGTCATAGGTTTGACGATGATTTCAGCGGCTGGCACCTTAAGTTTCGCCTTCGCATTAACGGTGATAGGCGCGATGGTGAAAGGACTCATCCTGGCCCTCGTGGCTTTGGCATTCAGCCACTGGCTGCTTCCCGAGCCGGATCAGGTGCAGGGAGTACCGAGCAGCTCATATGTGCCTGCAAACCTCGCCAATCGAATGGCATTCCGCGCGACCCTGGTAGTAGTGCCGGCTTTTTTCCTAACGTTAATCAATCCAGCCGGCTTTATGCCATTGATCCTCAAGTCAGTAAGCCTTGGCCAGCAAAGTTGCACAACAGCGGCTGATAACGCTGGACGTGAACTGATCGGGTCGACGCTACTGGGAGGATTGCTGGCAATACTGTTCTGGTGCGCACTTAGTTTGTTCGTACACCTATGGATGCTCTTCCTGTGGATGTTGCTGTTCAGCCTGTTTTTTTCACGGAAAATTTACGGGCTCATTCCTACCCAGTACGGTCCAGCTTTCTGGCTGAATAGCCTTATCACCATGATCATCCTTCTCGGACAATCAGTACACGACAGCATGGCCGGCAAAGACGTCTATTCAGCCTTTGCCTTGCGTATGGGGTTGTTTATCGCGGTGACCTTTTACGCTTGCTTCATGATCCGCCTGCTTGATCAGCGACTTCCCACAACGCCTCTCTCCTAAGGAGCCGAGAGCGTTTACTGCAGCCTGTGCACGATGAGCCCCCTCCTCTACCTTGCGCCTCACACCCGAGCATAACTTCGGACGTCAGCGCAGCGACTTCGACCTCTGAGTAGCTTGGTTTACGAAATTAATGGGGAGCAGTTTTTCGGACATGGCCTGCGGACGTTGAAGCCATAGAATGCCTAGCTTCAAGCGATCAATCGTAGACCAAAATAAAATACCGAAACCAGCACTGGAATCGACACCTAAGGGGTAACGGAGTAGCCACGCCCCTGCAAGCAGCCTAGATATGCTGCCGAACTTGTTGATTGGGCGTTCACAACCTGTGCCTGATTCTCTCGACGCTCTTGTCGGCGCTCTTGACGCTGACGCGCACCTCCGATGATCACGCCCGTTGCGGCAGCTGATTTAGCATTGTTCTGCCGATAGTCCTGCTTTACGGAGTCATCAACCTGGTCATACAAATCATCATGTCGCCGCCCGCGGACTTCAGCCCCTACAGCACCTGCAGCCGCACCTACCGCAGCGCCACGAACCCTTCCACCCGATATTTGGGAAGTGCCTGGTGGGGGTGGGGGCGCGGTTGAGGCGGTGGCCCTGCGACATTCATTAACGTCTTGTTGAACCTGCTGTGCACTCTGCCCTTTTGTGGGGTAAATCGTTTCGGCTTGGGCGTGCACACAGCACCCCAGAAAAACGAAGTACAGCGAAATCCTAGGCAAACGTTTCATGGGATCTCCAGATTGGCTGGGGTCAAATCATGGCGTCCATCCGTCAAAACAAGCCAGCAATCACCAACATCTGAAACTCAGTCGATTAACCAAAGCAGCCGTGTTGTTGTTGCTCACATTTCAGCAGTCTACGAAGGGATGATCCCTGCCCCGTCAAACTTCTTTGTTGTTACTCATGAAGTTTATACCATGCGAGTTCGGTCGTGGACTGCCAGAGCACAGCGCCTGTTTGCGCCCGACCGTCGGGCAACACCACTCGAATCAGCGTCGCCAGCCTTAGGTCATCAATCGGCCAGAGGCACGGCAAGCGAAGTTTCGAATGATCATATGAATTTATTGAAACGGCTGAAATAAATGTGGCTAACGGCTGCCTCCGATTCGCTCGAAACAACGTGATCTCAGCCATGCCGTAATAATGAGCGGAGTGACGGCATAAAGTACTGACTCGTTTAGTTGAATTTTTTCCACGAACGTTTAGGCCAATCCACGCGCCTATTCGCATCAAGAGCGTTTTCTTATCGCCACGTCGTGACTGAGAGATAGCCATTATGTATTCACCCGAATAATCTTCTGTCAGAATCGAGGCCACGCCACAAAACAAAAATAGGGCGCGACTCATTTTTACTTTCCTTTATTTCTTACGATTGGCTCGAATTATTTCATACGCCAATTTTCGCAAGATAAAATAAGGTTATTGCGTACCTTTGAACCATAAATTTTTGTTTAGCAATTTTTTGGCGGGCGCAGCAGAGTTCGCACAGTGGGCCTGCACGACTACTCGTCGATTTAAAATTTTTGCCCGCGTCTCCTCGAAGACTGAACATTAGCACCCCGATCCTGCGTAGCCGAATCACTAATCGTCAAAGAAGA
Organism: Pseudomonas sp. NPDC098747; assembly: GCF_044760045.1. Classification (NCBI taxonomy): domain Bacteria; kingdom Pseudomonadati; phylum Pseudomonadota; class Gammaproteobacteria; order Pseudomonadales; family Pseudomonadaceae; genus Pseudomonas; species Pseudomonas sp. NPDC098747. The sequence continues at coordinate 105,927 of NZ_JBIWAL010000002.1, forward strand.
CCTTTGACATAAAAATCTTATCGGAAACGTTCCCCTCGAAATTTAAAGGCCTCCGCCAATAACTGGCTCAGGCCCCCCAACGCCGCTTACGCTGATTTTTTCGGATCCGTCGAGATACGCAGAGCCGTCTGGGACAAACATTCGGTGTAACAGTGCCGTGGGTGGAAATGCCCCCCCGCCGCCGCGATAGACAATTTTTGATTTTGATTTGATCGGCTCGACGGGCAGTATTTTTCCCCTTCTTCTGCCCTTGAATTTATTATGCTGACAACCACACGCACTCCCATCAAGTGGGCTTCGGCTTTGGCGCTTGCTATTGGCCTGACCGCACACGCAGGTCTGGCTTCTGCGGTCGACATTGTTTCCACTCCAACACTCGCGGTTGAAGGACACAAGTCTGTCGCTGCTCCGACGATCGCCAACCAAGACCGTCCTGGTCAGGCTCCAGCCGAAGGGGAAACGATTATTTTGACCCCTGGCATTACCGATGTCGACGGCGATGACACCAGCACCTCAACGTACGCTTGGTCCAACGACGATGGGCCGATCACCCCAGAGACGGGGGGACTTACCTATGTGGTGAAGGATACTGACCTTGCAAAAACGATTACGGTGGTTGTTACTCCTGCAACCAACAGCGCCGAAACGGACCCAGTGGGCGGTGACCCGGTGACTGTGACGCTTGCCACAGGAACGACCGCAGCGAACAAACCAACCAGCGTAGTCATCCATAATGAGAACGGCGCACTCACCGGTCGTCCAACGGTTGGGGAAGCACTGACCGCCGTGCCTACTTGCCCATCTACCTGCGACCCAAGCTTGGCTTACATCTGGAAGGCGGGCTCTTCTGTAGTCGGTGACTCCAGCGACACCTACACTCCGGTTGGCGGCGATCAGAAAGAGGTCATTACCGTGACCGTACCTGATACCAGAGCAGTACAGCTGCGCCGTTAAGAGGTCTGCGCCTGACAACGCGGTATTAAAACGATGAGTAGCCAGGTATTGGCTACTCAGACTCCGCGGCCACGCATTCTTCACCACTGACGGAACGCACTAGGTGAGCGGCGCTTAAAACGCCCGCTCACACTTTTACCCCCTTAATTCCCTACTCAAAATTCCCCTTCTCGAAAGGAGCTTGAACTATCGTCTCAGGCTATCAAGCTCGTTTATATTCTCCCCCGATACGCCGTCGTTATTCCTGGTAGATGGTTAACACCTCGCACCTCTCGCCAAACAAATTTGCTCAGTTGCCGCGCACCGCTCCTGCCCAGCATAAACTATCGCTCGTCATAGGAGGGTCGAACCATGTAATTCGTACAACACCGTTTCCTAGTGCACGTAATTTCGAGCGCCCAGACGACGGTGCCCCCCCCCCCCCCCGTCAGAGCAATTGCCGGCGGTTAAATGTGAAGGCGATGAACGAACTTCGCGATTCGCTGCCCCCCCCCCCCAAAAAAAACTTCGAATCCGATTATTAACAACTATTGATTGTTCATTGCCGACTCGCCGATATCTAATAGTTCCCGAGGAAGAAGTGGCCTGGATTGCTTGTCAGGTGCAATCTCCATAAAAGATTTTGTGTGCAGAAGCCCGTAGCTGCATACAGAGAGGCCACCTCTTCCTCCCTACGCTCCATGACTCCTTTATGTTCCTTTCTGTAAACAAGTAAATACCCTGACGGGCGGAAAACTAGCCCTTTTGCAGGTCCCTGTGCGTCTACATTTTTCCACAATTTTTATTTTTGCGACAATGACCAGCAGCGCACATGCCGCCAGTTTTATAACGGCCTATGATGCTGTTCCGGAATCTCTAGACACCAGCACAGCCGCCATCTCCAATGTCTCATTTTCACTGCAAAACAACGATATTGTGCGAGCGGCGCGCTCGGACGCAGCCAGCTTCGTTGCCAGTGAAGGAAGTATTCGGAGCGTGACACTCGAGCGCGCATTCCAGGTCATTCGTTTACAAACCACCTTTTTTGCCCAAGCATCTGACAGGGAATTGGCGAAAGCAATCTTAGTCCAGGGAAGGTAAGCCCGAAATTTTGTCATTTCGCTTAAAACCATAACTTCTCATAACCGCTAAAATTGGTTAATATCGGGTGTCCATGGCTTTCAAAGCATGAGCTGAGAATACTCAAGAAAACCGTGCTGAAGGCATGGGATAACTACTGTTCGCCCTTTCTTTCATCCGGCAGATATGGGAATTTCGATGGTGTTCACTTGCAGTTGAACCTACGTTTCCGCATGACAGCGCGATGAGGTCGTAATCAGCTGCCCGAGCAAATCGAGCTACCAACACTTTGATTATTCTTAATTTTGTTTAGGCAAGTAGAACTCTTAACCTGTACAAGAGAAGGCTAGCAAGGGGTATTTTCATGGCTACTCCTTTCTGCGGGGAATACGGATACAGTTTGGTATCGGTGAGGCCGGCCTTTCTCGCTGGGTTGCACCTTTTACCCCGCGCCTTCTCCCCAGGAGCGCGGGGTCTTTTTTCTTCTGCATAACGACGACAACCATTGGACCAACGCCGATCGCGTGAACATGAACTCCGGCATATCTAGACAGAGCTTTACGCCTCATCAAGACATACCGCGCTCTGACGCGGCCGGTACAGTATTCCTTTACCGCCAATAGCTTCTGTTGAACTGTGTACTTTGCCATACTACCCACAGGTGTTTGTCCCACCTTTTTGGGTCAGTTCACCGACCTGCGTACTTCAGTGTTGCGTACCCGCCGAATTGCGAAGTTTTGGGCGCCACTTTGCCCCTGTTTGGACGCTGGCGCGGAACCCGCGTGGAATGCCTGCGCCTCTCCTCCTCAAGCTCGCGCAACCGAGACATCAGTGACGCATCCATGCCGCCGAACTTGGTTCGCCACTTGTAAAAGGCGGCGGTGCTGATGCCATGCTCGCGACACAGTTCGGAGGCCGGACTACCGGCTTCGGCTTGCTTGAGGATGGGGATGATTTGGCTGTCTGAAAAAACATGATGTCTTCACGCAAAATTTCCTTGATCCGATTAGGAGAAAATTCTACTTCTGACGAGCACTGATTTCAGGGGGGCGGTACCCCCTCGTTCCTTCGCCGTATTGAACCCGAATTGCTGCTCGTGTCGCGTTCAAATCGATCCGGTAGGCATCAATAAATCTGGCGTGTTGACCAGTCCAGGCACCTGAATTGATTGGGGAGTGCTGACACGCGCAATTGAAGCGGAATTAATTCCCGAGCAGGCAGAATACAAGTCTTCAGAAAGTGAACGCTCGGTTCACTTTTGCGGTGTTCACTTTTCCATCGGTGAGATAACCCTCTGTCCCACAGGCCTCGCGCCCGCGCCATCAGTGTTTCATACGCTTTTGAATTGATTCGGCAATAGAAGTTTTCTCAAGTAGCTCAGGACCAATCCGACACAAGCATTGGCGTCTCAAGAAACGATGGCCGGTTTTTCCTGTTAACCATCTTGCTAACCAGCTGCACAACGCCATTTGCCGGAGGATGAATTGCAAATGTTGTGGGTGGACTTGCCCCTACCAAACCGGACACCAAGTCCCCGTTAAATTGATGCTGCCGCTAAGCGCCTGAACTCCCTCGGTGAGCGATAGTTCAAGGCGCTGTGTGGATGCTGCTCGTTGTAGTGCTCGAAGGCAATTGCCAGGTTACGCAACGCTGTTTCTCGATCCGGCTTGGGCATGTGCGCCACGTAATCTCGTTTAATCGTCTTCACGAAGCTCTCGGCCATGCCGTTGCTCTGCGGGCTGCGCACCGGGGTGGTCACCGGCTGCAAGCCGATCTGTCGAGCAAACAGGCGTGTCTGTTCGGCGGTGTACGCCGAGCCGTTGTCGCTTAGCCATTGCACTGGCGTGGTGGGCAGTTGATCACCAAAACGCTTCTCCACGCTTTCCAGCATCAAGTCGCGGATATCATCGCCGCTGTACCCGGTCGGGCTTGCCACCCAGCCGATGGCTTCGCGATCACAGCAATCGAGGGCGAAGGTCACGCTCAGTTTGGCGCCGTCCTCGCATCGGAACTCAAAACCGTCCGAGCACCAACGTGTATCGCTGGTTTCCACCGCAATACGGCCTTCGTGCCGACGCGGCACGCCGGGTTGTTTGATCCTGCGTTCAAGCAGCAAGTTGTGATCACGCATCACCCGGTAAACCCGTTTCACGTTGATCGCCGGCAGCGACCGCTTTTCACGTGCACGACGCAGCAGTCCCCAGACGCGGCGGTATCCATAGCTGGGCAGTTCGCTGACCTCTTGCTGGATCTCAGCGACCAGCTCTACATCGTTCACAGGCCTGCTTCGCCGCACTTTGGGCGATACCGATTGCTTGATTCGAACCGTTAATTGCGAGCGCGCTACACCGAGACATTTACTGACCAGCTTCACTGGTCGTCCCCCGGCAACAAGGGTGAGTGCGCAATCCATTTTCGCGACCGGGCGATCTCTACGGCCTCTTTGAGGATTTCTGCTTCCATTGTTTTCTTGCCCCGCATCCGTTGCAGTTCACGGATCTGCTTAAGCGCATCGCTTAGCTCGGAGGCAGGCACCACGGCTTCGCCAGCACTGACCGCCGACAAGCTGCCGTCCTGGTAAAGCTTGCGCCACAGGAATAATTGGTTGGCATTGATGCCGTTGCGCCGAGCGACGACCGACACACTTTGCCCTGGCTCAAGGCTCTCGCGAACCATGGTCAGTTTTTGCTCCGGGCTCCAGCGGCGTCGCCGCTCCTGGCCCAAAAGCTCCCCACTCTTATCGTTGCTGTTAGTCATAAACATAACCGTTTGCCTATCCCTTATCGTAAGGGGGAAACGGTGTCCTGTCTTTCATGGGGCTCGTCCAGTGGGGGCGCGTGCCGTCGGCGTTCACTTTTTCGGCTCAATTGGCGACGGCTTTACGCTGTCGCAGTGAGGGTCGACCGGCATGATTGGGCCCGCTTGGTTGGAAGTCCTGAATATTCACGCGAAGGACGTTATGTGGCGGATGCAGGCGCAGGGCTGCGCGGGGCACGGCCTGAGCTTATTAATTGGCGAAGGACCGGAGGTTTGACAGGAGGCGTATCAGAATAAGGTGCGACACTGTTGTCACTGAATGGGCAGGAGCCCTCTATGCACGGCCCCATTCAGTGACAACCGCGCCCCGCAGAGCGCTGTGGCATAGGTGGGGAACGTTGCCGTCGAATTTCTGAGCCTCCCGGCGACGTTATCCCATACAGCGGTGTGGCTATTGAATGACCGGATTATACGCGGTCGCTCTTCAAGTTAAACGGTAAAGAGAATCAGGGATTCATTTCACACATGCAGTCCCACTTACCCCCCTATCTATCTCGTTTGTACTATCGTAATCGCCGGTCTGTAGGTTGACTACATAGTAAAAATCAACTCTTATAATGGCCCCGTGCGTGAACGCGAACTCGCCGCTCCATACAGGTTTTGTTCCAAATGCCGAGCTAACATTACCCCATTCGCTGTACAAAGATCCAACTCCCCGCACACCAGTACCATGTGAAAGTTCGTCGCGGAACTCTGGCATACGACCGCCGAGTAGGAAACATTCACTATTGGCGGAATCAAATCGATAAGGTTCGGAGCTGAAGAACCAATTTCTCGGATTAACGGTGTAAATGGTCGGGTTGCCGCCTGCAACGTTGTAAACTTCAATGTTAACAGAGCCTTTTGAATTCAGTTGTACACCCGCATCTTCACCATCGTCAGTCGCAGCAATAGCTTTGAAATTGTCGGTGGAAACATAAGTGAAGTCTTGGCGCCCATTCAAACCCTCAAACTCAAAGTAAGCCCCATTGAAGCCAGTAGTTGGGAAGTTGCTCTCGCTGAACGAATGTCCATTGGCCCATTTATTGCCAACGGCTGGGGCCGCGGCTGCTGTGCCGTTCACACATAATCCACGCCCCCCCGTACCCGTGTCCGCATAGGAGTTCGACATTTCCCCTTTACCCAAATGGACGATCTGGTGCGTTCCTAGTGTCGCACCTCTGGTGCCGGTCCAATAGCTATTGCTAGTGTTCACGCCATACGCGCTCATGTTGCCCAGCGACGCGACCAAGGCTTGCAGCTCGGCGGTGGTGCCGGGGCGTTTGTTGCCATTGCTCTGACTGGCGCAGGTTTTCGCCATGTCGTACCAGGTGCCTTGGTCGAACGGTGCGTTCCACGCAATCGAACTCCTCAAGCCGAGCGTAGCGGTGGCCAGGGCGGCCTTTTCCTCAACCATCCGATTACGACGATCAGCGATGGCCGGGCGTTTGGAAACTTCCACTTTCAGCTCTTCCGCTGCGCTGGCCGATGGAATGGTCAAGGTCCAGAACTCAAAGGTTTTCGCCGTCGCACCGTTTATGGCGGCGCCTTTCCAGTACCATTGATAGGTCAAGTCGGCTTCGGTGCCACCGGTTACGGTGTGGTTAGCCTGGAAGCTGGCACGTGTTGCGGTGGGCTTCTCGATGGTCAGCCCGGTGATGGTCAGAATGGAGACGATTTGCGTACCGACCTTCGACACCATGGTGCCCGCAACCGTGTCGTAACTGGCCGGGGTGATTTCCACCATGAGGTACTTGCCGGCGTCGGCGGCTACCGGGGTGTAGGTTTTGGTCGTGGCACCGGCACCGGTGGCGAGGACTTTGCCGCTGCCGTTGGTGGCGGTGGCGGTGTACCACTGAAAGCGCGAGCGGTCCGGGATGGTGGCATTGCCGTTGTAGGTATAGGCCGCCGTGACCCGCGTGCCGACCGCTGCATTGGGAATGGTGATCCCGGTGACCGTCGGCAAGCCTTCTGCGGCCCCAGCTTTGATGCAGGCAAATACGTATTCTGACCCATTGAAATCACTGAGGGCACGCCCATCATCCGAGAGGTGGACACGGACATGTCGGTCCTCACCGTTGGGTTGAGTTGTCCAGTGATTTCCGCCGGACCAACCATAGGTATTGCCAATATCGTTCTGACTGCTCTCACCTGCTGCATTAGCGCGGGTATAGGTGGTAAATAGGGTTTGCAGTTCGGCAACAGACGGCAAGCGCTCATTTTGGATCGCGCAATACTTGTAAGCGTCGCCCCAACTCTGACTGCTCGGGCTTTTTATAAACTCATTCGTCAACTGCGACCGAGGCGGCAAAACCGGGGCCGCCGAATTCGGACTGGTCACCGGTGTGGTGGCCTTGCTCGGATCGGCGGGCGGCAGCGACGCCGGGGTCACGGCGAAGCTCAAAAACTTCTTGTTCTGCGCCGCCGTCGGGGTGAAGGTCTCTACCGTGGCGCCACTGATCGCCGCGCCGGCAGCGGACCAGCTAAACACACTCCTGGTCGGGTCCACCAAGTCATTGTCGGGGTCAGCATAGGTATAGGTGCCCTTGAGCACATCGCCTTGCGCGGGATTTTTGCCGGGCACGGTAACGTTCGTGATGACTGGGGCGGTCGCCGTCGGTACGCGTCCGATGATCGGGGCCGACAACGGTGAAGAGCTCGGCGCGGCGTTGGCGAATGAACTCAGGCAAACAACGCCGAGGCCCAACAGAGGAGAAATTAAACGCATAGACCTGTTTTCAGTAGTCAATCCTCTCTGCGTCATGCAGCAGCGGATTTAGATGGGGGCTGGCTGTTCGCACTCCAGCGATAGAGCAGCAAAAAACTATTCGGCTCATCTGGGATCAGATCGTCCTCCCTGGAATTTTGCTCGTGCGAGGGCGTCCAATCATGAAGTTCCGGAAAATAAGACGTATTTTAAGCTGAACGTTAAAGTCATTTGGGGCATCTACCTTCGCCAGAGAGCTGGCAGAGCACTTGTTTAGCCCCCCTTAATGGCAGAACCCAAAAAACGTGCACACTGCATTGTTTTATTACCGAAAATAATCCGGCCTTGTCAAGTTTATTTCATTGATAGCAATCAAATATATGTAGCAATAATAACGGCGCCTAGGAGTGTTGTTGGTTTTTAGGCTGGTCAGCTTAATGAACAGCTGTGGCCAGAGCGATGGCGCGCCACTCATAGTTCGGTAGTGCTATAAAATTAGTTGTGGAAAGTCTTTTGCATATGTCGAAGTACTTTCAGTCTGCCTAGCTAGTCTTACCGGTATTTATGCTCAACGTGGGGAACGTCGCCATCGAATTCCTGAGAGCCTCACTAAACCCTCAGTGGCGACGTTATCCCATACAGCGGTGTGGCTATTGAATGACCGGATTATACGTGGTCGCTCTACAAGTTAAACGACAAAGAGAATCAGGGATTCATTTAATGCAACTTACCCTTGATTTGCATAAATATACCATCTCTGATCATAATGCCGCTCTATTGCGACATTATGTAGGGGGCACTGTTTTTTTTTGCTCCGTTAGGGTGCTGGATTTCTGCAAACAGTGTTTTGAGTGCTCGATTCTGTATTAACGTGCCGATTACCGTTATTTAGTTCCACGATATAGGAGCTGGCGGCGCCGTAATCAGAATCAGTCCAGTAGTACCCATTATTGGTTGTCCATCCGTAACTTGCCATATCACCCCATTCGGAATACAACGTTCCTGTCCCCCTCGGGCTTGAACCGGACGTCGTTTTCGTCAAATGCTCCCAATACGGTAAATCCGTGCCACTCTGACATCTCGATCGAGCATTCGCCCGATTGCCTTTATAATTTTTGTTAAAAAACCAACTACTTGGGTTGATGGTGTAAATGGCCGGATTGCCACCGTCCACGTTATAAACTTCAATGTTGACAGAGCCTTTGGCTTTCAGCGTTACGCCGCCATGCCATTGGCCATCGTTATAAACAATGGCTTTGGAAGTATCCGTTGAGCGATAGGCATAGCCTTGGCGATCCTCCAAGCCTTCAAATTCAAAGTAAGCACCATCAAAGCCCGTAGTAGGGAAGTTGGACTCGTCAAAGATGTGTCCGTTAGCTTTTTTGCCGCCCAATGCCGGGGCAGGAGGCGCCGTACCGGCCACACACAATCCGCGCTCGCCCGTACCGCTATCTGCATATGAGTTCGACATTTCCCCTTTACCCAAATGGACGATCTGATGCGTGCCCTGAGTCGCGCCAATGGTGCGTGTCCAATAGCTATTGCTTGTATTTACCCCGTAAGCGGCCATGTTGCCCAGCGACGCGACCAAGGCTTGCAGCTCGGCGGTGGTGCCGGGGCGTTTGTTGCCATTGCTCTGACTGGCGCATGTTTTCGCCATGTCGTACCAGGTTCCCTGGCCGAACGGCGCATTCCAGGCAATCGAACTCCTTAACCACAGCGTGGCGGTCGCCAGGGCGGCCTTTTCTTCAGCGACCCGATTAAGCCGATTCGCTACAGCGGGACGTTTTGAGACTTCCACTTTTAGCTCTTCCGCTGCGCTGGTCGAAGGAATGGTCAAGGTCGAGAAGGCAAAGGTTTTCGCCGTCGCACCGTTTATGGCGGCGCCTTTCCAGTACCATTGATAGGTCAAGTCGGCTTCGGTGCCACCAGTGATGGTGGTGTACTTGGCCTCGAAGGACCCGCGGGCTGGCGTCGGCTTCTCGATGGTCAGCCCGGTGATGGTCAGAATGGAGACGATTTGCATACCGACCTTCGTCACCATGGTGCCCGCAACCGTGTCGTAACTGGCCGGGGTGATTTCCACCATGAGGTACTTGCCGGCGTCGGCGGCTACCGGGGTGTAGGTTTTGGTCGTGGCACCAGCCCCGGTGGCGAGGGCTTTGCCCGTGCCGTTGGTGGCGGTGGCGGTGTACCACTGAAAGCGCGAGCGATCCGGAATGGTGGCGTTGCCGTTGTAGGTATAGGCCGCCGTGACCCGCGTGCCGACCGCTGCATTGGGAATGGTGATCCCGGTGACCGTCGGCAGTCCTTCAGCGGCCCCGGCTTTGATGCATGCAAAATTATAGGCACCCGAATCGGCATTCTTAGCGATGCGGCCATCGTCATTGATATAGACATAATGATGTCGATCTACGGCATCGGTTGTACTGGCCCAGTAGGTATGGCCGCCCCAGCCATAGGTATTCTGCATATCCGCCTGAGCCTGCTCGCCGACGGCATTGGCCCGGGTATAAGTGATGAACAGAGTTTGTAGCTCAGTAGGTGTTGGTAACCGCTCGCCCTGATCCGCACAGTACATGTAGGCATCGCCCCAACGTTTGCTAGACGGCGATCGGATATATTCACTGGCCAGTTGGGCACGCGAAGGTAATACGGGTGCCGTCTGCAATCCGCTGCTGACCGGGGCTGTTGCCTTGGACGGGTCAGTAATCAGGTCGTTCGTGGCCGGGGTGACCTCAAAACTCAAAAACTTGTCGAGATCGCCGGTCTGCGGGACATAGGACAGGGTATTGCTGGTGCCTGCGGCGGCGGCATTGTCGGCCTTCCAAAGACGGACCGTCGTTGCGGGGTCTTCGAGGTCGCCGTCGGAGTCTAGAAGGGTGTAGGTCGCGCTCAGGGTATCACCGACCGCAGGGTTCTTGCCGGGAGCGGTGGCGTTGCTCAAGACCGGGACGGTGGCCGTGGGAGCATGGCCGATCACTTCAAGTGTGGCGGGAGAGGTAACGTCGGCAGCGAACGCAGGAAAAATAGGCAGCGCGATCATCAGAAGAGGAGTACACGCCATTGCGAGGCGGCTTTTGACGAGTGCTTTAGCGTGGAGCGGCCTATATTTGACTGTCATTTCAGATTCCATATTGTTACGCGGACCAATCCACGGGGTTACACCTAGGCCGTTGATGGGCTGCGGGCTCTGCCAAGGCGAGATTAAAAATAAAGTGAGGCACTGTTATCACTGAATGGGCAGGAGCCTTCTACGCACGAACCCATTCAGTGACAACGGCGCCCCGCAAAGCGGTGTTGCATAACGCGACCGGCATTGCACCGGTCGCTCAACAAGTTCAGCGGTCAGCGAATTACAGGTAGACCAGTTCGATAGTGGCGGAACCGTCGAAAGTGATTTCAGAACTGGTATCAAGATTGTTTGTCGGATAGATCACCGGAGATACCGTAATCGGCTGAACTATAGTCGTGACTTGGATAGGGTCGGTTCCCGTGCCCGTATTCCAAGAGGCAACGCTACTCGCATTATGATTTAGATAGCTAGCCGCTGAGGTCCATGTAGCCCCGGCATTTTCACTTTGGGTAAATACGCCGCTTGCCGTGTCAACGGTAGGGGGCAAAAGATCAATGATGTACCAGCCGATATCGGCTCCGGCGCCGTCGCTGCCTAGACCGAACTCAGCGTCGACGGGTACCGTATTTGGTCGGTTGTCAACGACTGTAATGCCCACCAGTGTAGGGGCGGAGCAGATCACACTCAGGTTTTTAGCGGCTGGAACTGGAAGCCTAGTATTACCTGTTGCGTTCAAATCGCCGACATCAAAGCTACCCAAGTCAAAAGCGCCTCCTGCGAGAGTGATATCGCACGCCGCCGGGGTAATAGTACCGGTAACGCGCAGGTCCACCGAATTAGCGGCGAGTGCGGCATTGGAAGCAAGGGCCAGAGCGAGCGGCAATAGGATCAGCTTTTTCATGGGGGCTCCTGAGAGTTTTCCTTGACGTTTAGTGTAGGTTGTTTCGTTGGGCCTATTGTCCGCCTCGACTGACGGCAATCAAAATCAGAAAGGCTCAAATATTTTCAGGGCGCACACAGATGTTTTCACAGGAGAGGCATTTATTCAGGGCTTGCCGGTGTTTAGCTGCTGTTAGGCGCGAGCTGACCCGCCTCAATCGTGATTACAGGTTCGGTTGGGCTCGCTCAAGTCGGCCAGCCAGCGACGTTGAGACGGTCGTGATTGAGCCCCACGGTTTACCCGTCCAGGCAAATGGCTCTGCACCCTCTGTGCGCCCCACACAAGGGGCGGCATGGGCTCGTAACGCAATACCCTGAATATCAGACAGTCACCCGCCGAGAGGTTAAGCAATGCCGCCAGAACTGATTAACAAGATCCTTGACGTCTGCACTCGAAAGATTGAGCAAAAAGGCGAAAACGTAGGACTTTCGTTTTATGCATTTTTTGCCAATAAAAACGATAACCCGCCGTTGCTCATGCAAGCCGCGAACTGGTGGATCATGGAAAACCAATTCGACCATTTTGAAAAGGCGGTCAAAATCAAACAAACGGTGTTGGCTCTTAGCGAGCAGCGACAGATAAATTAACTAATTTTTGCTCGGCACTGATTTACGCCTTCATGGGGGAAAAGCCAGTTGTTTTATTGCCGCGTTGCCTGCTGACTCAATAGCGGATTTTACTTTTGTGCACGAGTGGCGCGATATCCGGTATTTCACAAAATAAAGTGCAATGAGCCGCAATGAGCCGCAATGAAGCGGGGTGAAGTGCAACGGCCCGCCACTCGCGATACACCTACTAACGGCTATTGATTAGTTTCGGCAATGACAGGGACTGCGGTTTATACCGCCGCCGTTGGATGTGACTTGATGTTTAAAGCTTCGCCAACTGCGGGGCCGACTGACGCGCCACCGGCGCCACTACTTGATAGTCGCCATTGCCTTTAATCCATTTTCGGTACTGTTTGCGCGCCATGGCCAGCACAAAACCGTCGGATAAATCCGGCCGAACTTGTCGCGTCATCGCCCACAACGTCAACGTCGCTTCGGTCCAGCCAAGCAACGCCGTTCGACGAAACGGGCACGGTAGCCATGCGTTGAAGGCGTCCGCCGCCCTCGAAACTTGGTAAGTGCTATAGAAAGGGATGGCAAGCGACATGGTTTTATTCTCCGGGACGAAAAACAAAAATGCACCACTGAGGCAACAGCGTAGTCGTGACCGGCTTGCCGTGCAGGCCCTTTGATAGAGCCTTGCGCAGAGTGTTGAAATTTGTGAAGCCAGTCACACGCCCATGCGTGTCCATCGTTCATTAGCTGCCCTCGATGGCCTGCTGACGCCCTCGACGGGGTGATTGAACCGTGTGGATTACACGGCGGCGAGTCGAACGGTCGCGCTCTTACATTTCAATCAATTTTCGGTGATTGAAATTTCAATAAGCGAGCGAACCCGCCACTGACGGGACCGCGCGGGTTCTTTGTCCCGTCCCCATTCAAAATGCTCAGGGTCCCCAGCGACTGAGCTCGAGTCGAGACCGAACAGGCGCGCAGGTGGGCAACCGTTCACCTGTTCACTAAGCTGCTGAACTACTCGCTAACACGATTGCGCGGGTTTTCTACCCCGTACCCTTTCGAAATGCGCAGGGGCCCCGGCGTCACTCGGAACGACTTCGGCGAATTTCGGCTCGGTGCCAGGATCATGAGGGCGGCGCCTATTGCCCCACCGAAAGGATGTCACCTTCGGCCTCGACCCACTCCCGGTACTGCTCCCGTAGCATGCTGCGTTCCAACTCCGGGCTGACGTCCGGGCGAACCTGTCTCGTGAGATCCCATAGCTCCAGCGAAGCGGTCACCCAGAGCAGCAGCGCATTGCGTGTGTAGGGACACGGTAGCCAGCCGTTAAGAGCGTCGGCCACCTCGGCGGTGTATTGCGGATCAATGATCGGTTTTGCTAACGGCATGGGGCTGTACTCTCCTATCAACCATCAGTGATTCAACCGCCGTTAGTATGGTCCCACCCCGCCCAGCTGTGGCCGTCTCGACCGCACAACCCGTCGCCCGGATAGGCGGTTGTGGTACTGCCGCCCCCTGCGCCGCCTTGGTTGCGCCATGGGTAACAATTAACGCTGGGTTTCCAACGGCCCAGCGCCCGCCGTTCAAGGCGTTGCGGGCACACGAGCGCGCACAAGCCGCACGATCACTGAACAACAACCAACCGCCGAGAAAGGCTCATATGTACTCATGAAGCGAGGCCCGAACTACCCCCTAGGGCCACCGCCTCGGGAGGACCCGCGCGCTTTCTTGGTCACGGTGGAGGTTCAGTGCCCGGCTCACTTAACGGCGGTTCGACAAACCGCTAGGCCAACTCGCGATGGGTCTTTTGTTGTTCGCGCAGATCGCGCGCCATGCTGCGAAGCAAAAACCGCATCCCACCCTGATCGGCATTACGAGATACCACGGCTTTTCCCTCGTCGCGTTTGGGGCCGGTGCTTCGTTGCCACGGTTTCCAGCGTTGAATCATCGCCGCTTGCCGTGCCCGGCGTTCTGGTGTCCAACCGTTGCTCATAGTCTGGGTCCATTAGTTTGTTTTGCGCGGTTTTATTTTTCCGCGTGCGCGGGCGCGGTGTGTTTGCTGCGAGGGCGCTGTTGGCGCCGGTGCTGGGCACGCCGTTGTTCACCTGCACCTGATGGCCGATGTTCGCTCGCCCGACAAAGGCCACCTGCAAGGGGGCGTTGAGTTCGCCCAGTGCTTGCAAGGTGGCGCGGCTTTGACTCTGGGCCTTGAGCGCTAGCCTCAGATAACCTCCAACACCGTGACCGAAGCGGCACTTGCTGCCCGTGTCGCCAGCGCAGCAAACAAGCCATCCAGCGTGTGCGCTTGCGCCAGCAACATGTCTTCCACGCGGCTCATATCGCCACCACGCAACGCGTTGTTTTGCTCGCGCAACTCGGCGGACAACTCTTTAAACGGCGGGGTGGTGACGGTGGTCCATTTCTCCAGCACGGCAGCGCTCAAGGCGTCCGGTGCTATCGATATCTTGGCTTTGATTTGCGCCAGCGCCTTGTCTTGTTGGCGTTTGAGTTCGGTGGCGGCGTTGTCGATGGCGCTCATGCGCGGGGTTCCATAGGCATTAAGTCGTAAACGGTGCGTAAGGCAGCACCGGTTGGGCAATGGCGTTTTTTTGGGGCGTAGCACAGGAGGCAACCAAACAGATGGCCGTGGTAGTGATCCCGTGCCTGCCGCCATGCGGGTGACGCGGTCGCTGCCGTCTCGCGTGAAGGATTGGCTGCTGGCGCTGGTGGCGTCTCCCAGCCATAAATCAGCGGCGCCGTGGGCCCGATACGCCCACGCTCGGCCAGATCGTCAGCGGTGATACGGCCTGCCGCCAGCAACCACGCGGGCGAACATCCGAGTACGTCAGCCAGACGTTCCAGCCACACCGAGGCATCCAACGACTGCGGGGAGTTTGGTCTGTGGGCGCAGGCACGTGTCAGCGTATGACGACATCCATCAGTCCATTGGCTGGCTAATTGGTTGGCTGGTTGGCTGGTTGGCTGGTTGGACGCCCTTGAGCGCCCGCTCAGAAACCGTAAGTGACCTGCGTTTCATGTCTGATCACGACCAATGCCCTAGGAACAGCGCTACCGTGTCGGTTTTGTGCCAGGTACATGCGGAGCGGCTTCAGCAGAACTACGGGCATCCACTCGACGCAGACCTCTGGCCGCGCTCTATGATCAGCTAACCAGCTCATAAACTCGGGCGTAAAGAAGAGCCGGACGCTGACGCGTATCAGCGAAACAAGTGACAAATTAACTATCCTGCACACATCAATGACGACAGACACATTTAAATGAGCGTGGTCCGTACCGAAATAAATGGGCTAACCAGGATAAGAAGTTCAGATGGGGAGCATTAAGCCATTACTCGCTGCGCACCAGCGGGTCACGGATTCTGCGATTGCGATAGCGGAAAAGCCTTCGGTCGGTGGGTCCCCGATTTGTTCACTGGGTCTTGGTCGCAACGACAGCAACTAGCGCATTCGGCTTGTCACATTGGAATCGGCACCAATCTATGATGGCTGAGTCTGTGGGACAGTTGATACCAACTCACTCGCAGATGGCACCCGTCGAATGCCAGCCCCGAATACCCCAGCCTGGGCTGGGCTGGCTTGCGCGTTGAACCAACCACCGACACCCGGCGGTGAGCTCAGCCCCACCTGCCCTGCCCATAAGCAGTGATGTCACGTTTGCTCCTCATAAACGAAAAACTGCACCCGCCGCTCGGAAGCGCGCTATTTCCTCGCGGGTTAATGTGGATGCACGCAGGACGGCCAGTAGTACAGGATCCAGCTCTGGCACCTCGATACGGTTAAGGGCGCGAAGCATGGCTGCCAACTTACGCAGGTGGCGATGCTGAGCTTGGAGTTCAGACTCCTCGTTCCTTGGATAAATCAACCGGATTTCGTGCTCTATTAAGCCCGCAAAGGTGCTAGTGCGAACAGCTGGCGCAGACTGCTTAAGCTGCTCAAAGTACTCAAGCCAATAGGAGACCGCTTCTGCGAGAGATTGAACTGTCGATCTTTTCGATTTTGTGCCGATCGATCGTGCGACCCGCCGACTGCCGCTTTCACTGCTACTGGGGCAATCCTGCACAATGGAGCACTTATTTGAGGAAGATGGCAATTGTGTTTTCCATAATTGTGAAGCTGCTGTAACACAGCAGCTTGTTTCGCGCGGATCCAACAGCACTAATCGCCGAACAGTTTGTTCGACCGATTTACGTCTGCCTCTCCCGTACTTTCCAACAGCGCTTTTGTTCCGGAGGAAATATTGCGCGTGGCGTCAGCTTCAGACTGCACGACGTCGGTACGTGCTGCCTTCGCTCGGAGCTCGGCATCGATGTACTCATCGCTGCGGGCTACTTGGGCTTTACGCGCTTCAAGTTCTAACTTGCGCGATTCCAAATCCAAGGAGCGGGCCTCATCTTCGAAACGCTCATTGCGGGCCTGCGCACGCTGGATTTCCGCCTCCTTGGCTTTTTTTGCTTCCAGTGCCACTGCCTGAGCCTGCCGCTGCGATGCAACCCGTTTGCGTTGACGTTCGTCGTCACGCGCCCGTTGCAGCGCAGCAGCTTCATCTGCCTTACGCAGCGCTTCCGCTTTTTTAGCCTCCTGCTCCTGTTTTAATGACATCTCAACTTGGCTGAGTTGATCAAATGGAGAGGCCTGGCTAGAGGTCGCGACAACCAAAAGAAGAGCGGCTAACACACTACGCATTTTTCCGCCCTCTTAGCTCTGCTGGGTTGGGCAGGCCGCATTTGGTTGGATCCGGGTTTCGTTGTTTTTTGTCTTCACCATCAACGAAACCGATCCAACTGCGAACTCACACGGCTTGCCCACCTGTGCAGAAGTAAAAATTTTCCCATCCTGCTGGTAGCTGATCAGAACTCCAGAAACCAAGGTTTCATCTTTAACCAACGAACCTGCTGCAGCACCAGCAGCGCCGCCACCTACAGCCCCTACGATGGCAGTGTCGGTATTTTTTTTATGACCGAGGGCCCCTCCCGCTACCGCCCCCAAGATGCCACCTGCGATCTGAGCAGTTCTCTGATTTTTTTCGTTAGAGACTTTGATCTTGGCGGGAGAGATCGTGATGATCGTAACCGTCTTTGCTTCCTGCTGCGAGTTGACCTGGCTGGCGTCGAAAACATCCGCCTGGTGCTGCTCACCAGTTGCTTGGCAGCCAACCAAAATCGAACACAGAGAGCACATCGAGAGCAGTCCAACAAAATTACGGGTCATGCAAAATTTCCTTATTGACGTGTGTGACGTGCCGAATCGGCAATGATTTATCGCTCAATCCACGCCAATTCAGTAATCAATAATCGTTAAACTGGTTGCTAAGCGCTCGAGCTAGACGCGCTCCGTCCAGCTCAAACTCAACAGCCGTTTCACAGCTATTTTACCCTTGGCAAACCTTCGGTCGAAATCGCCAGCCATTCAAACCAGCGTTCACCCCGTCCTTTTAGCGCGTCGAGCACGTCCACAAACGCGATTTTTGTCACGATTTCACTGCACTCTCTCGAGAGCTCGACCTGTTCCGCAAAACATACACTGTCTGCGGGCAGGCTGATGCCCAGCAAGTACAGGGATGCCAGGAATCGCGATAAGTCACCATGCTGATCATTCTCAAAAGTCGGCGCCCCACCGGCGATCAGCCATTGGTGCAGCGTTTGAATTGATTTTGTAGCGTATCGCTCCGCGTCTTCGCGCACATGAGGGGGCGCGCAATTTTTTAAATGTAATACCTGCAAAACATATCCGTTGAGGTCGCATATAAGTAGCGCTTTATCCCCCGATCGAAGCGCGAATGCCAACTGCTTATGGCGCACAGAAGTTTCGGCCTGTACATCGAACATGGGTTGGGTACCTTCCAGCTCGATGACAGGTTTGCCTGAGGCATTTTCCCGAACACCCGTAACGTACCCAGACACGGCCAACGTTGATTGGCCGAAGCGGTAATGTGCGACCAGCTCATTGGCTTCGAATTGAGCAGCGAGCGTCGTGCTCGATACCTTATGCAAGGGTTTTACGAGCTTGGCTTCGCCCAGTACGGAAGTCTGGCTGCCCGTAAGCGCCGAGAGATAATCTTCCTCCAACAACAATTGAACAAGCCCGAGCGCCTGAATATTCACCGGCTCAGGCGCTGCTTTTGACGCACTCAATGAAGGCATATCAATGGACTGGCTGAACGAACCAGATTTCCATACAATACCCAAGACGAAGACAGCAATTACGATCAAACCTATTACAACGCCTAAAGTAATGGTTTTGTTGAAAGATATTTTCACGCGTTGCCACCATTAGCTGTTTTCAAGTATGCCGGCTACGCTACCTCCTACGTTGCACCAATGAAAATCAATGTTGTAGCCTGGCGACCAAGGCTCTCGTCGCATTCCTCCTATCAACCGCGAAAGCCCAACGGGGCAAGAAAACAGCACCCGTTGTGCAACAACCAAAATGGTACAAGGGCTGCCCCAGCCATTCTGCTCAGCCCTCCCTTCGCAATCCATTTTTTGAATCGATCATTACGGTGTAATCATGCGGCCGATGGAATGGCTTTTTCTATCAGTGTTAGGCCTCCGCGGCAGCCATGCCGCACAAACACGCGGTCTAGCGGTCACTCAGCGGTATCTGAAATATGCAGAAAAGCTTCCTGCCTACCCGGGATTCGTCCTGGGACTAGACGTCAATTTGTCCAAACGCCTGGACTCGCCCGGATTCGTTTAGTGCCCTGATCCGTTTAATTCTATTGGAGCACATATCTAATGATTATTAAGCTCTGGTGATTTCCATCAACGGCACGAAACGGGCGAAAATCAGCAATACGCTAGTTACCGCCACATGAAATAATGAAGTTAAATATGTTCTCTACTCTCTTCGACCTAAACTTCTTAAAAAACCATTAACCGATGAACTGTTTGACACTGCTCTTGCCTAGCCCACTTAAGAATCCTCCCTTATTGTCGAACATGTAACCTGAATATTCAAGCCGCGTCACCAATTAGCTTTGCCCTGTGGCATTTTTTTCATCACTGGTCATGAAGCTCAAAGGTCTCAGAATCGTGCCATATTGCTGGAGTTAAAACATGCTCAAGCCAGAACTCATTCGAACGGTGGCCACCCAAGCCGATCTGTCTCAAAGTGTAAGCCGCGCGGTGGTTCACGCCTTTATAAAAGCGATCTCCGCTTCCCTGGCGAGTGGCCAGGAAGTCAAACTTAGAGGCCTCGGGACGTTTGCAGTGAGATATCGAGCCGCAAGCATTGCTCGTAACCCCCGCACCGGAGAGTTGTTCACCATTCCAGCGAACAAACGGGTGTACTTCAAGGCAAGCAAAACTTTCAAATCTGCCTGAAATCTCCGCCTCTCCCCAACCGACATAAACCGTTCTAAATGTACAAAATGTTCCACGCTGGAAGACGCACCAGAAACATCAACAACAATACAATACCTAAACTGCGAGCAGCTGAACTTCATGCGCCAGCCAAATATACCAACCAAGACGCTCGCGAGTTATTGAAGCAACGGTGTTGCCTAAGTCTAAAAACCAACAGAGATTATTATGACGACACCCATCAAATGGTTGGAAACTCAAGTACGCTTAGAACGTACCTGCTACTTGATATTGGACTCATGTGGCCAACTCGATGAGCGCTCTAACCTGGTCAATGAGTTGGGCGTGGAGCGCTATCGCAATTTGTACCTCGAGACTCCCGTCGCGGCATTGGCCAGCATCGGTCCATACCTATTCAAACTCGCCTACTACCACTCGGCAGCGCTTTTGGACCTATTGAATCAACCCAGACGTAACTGGGGATGGCTCGCCAGCAGTGCAAATGGCGACTTGGAGGTGATTACCGAGCATTGGCAAGCGCGCCTGATGAAGCGCCAACCACCCAACCAGGCGGTATACCGCTTTCACGATAACCGCGTGCTGGGTAACGCATTGGAATTTCTACTCAATGAAGAGTACCCAGCGTATTTGGGCCCATTGTCCAGCGTGTGTTACTGGCACGAAGAGCAGTGGAACGTGGCGGACAATCCGACACCGGGTTTTCACCCACTCCCGTTCAGTCCCACCTGGCACCGGGCGCCTACACCCGGGGCGCTGGCATAAAGTTCTGACCAAGAATGAGCTCGTTAACGGGGCGCCCACCGGCTGGCAGGCCAGACGGAGTACTTCCCTTCAGTCCAAGCCCTTATCACCCGGTCGATCAGGACAGCAACATCCGCGAACGCGGCACAAACAGCTCGCCATAGAATAGGATTTATTCATGAAGTTGAAATGTTACCGTCAACTCAACCATAAAATGATCGACCACAAACGCTTTATACTTTTCCAGTCGCATCGCAAATGGACAGTGGGTTATCTACCGAATGGCGACGAGTGGTTACTGCCTAGCGGCATGACGCTGAAAGAGATCGAACGGAAAACGCCTTCCTTGATGCGAATCAGCCGCTCTGTTCTGGTCGCACCAAAGCAAATACTTGGCGTATCCGGTCTGTCCTTTGAAAAAAATATGCATACGCCGGTCGGCGTTTATCGACTGTCTCGTCAATTATGTGCCAAATCGTTTGAGGCCATTGCCAAGCACAATACACAGGTGGCGCTCCTGGAAACACACACGACCGTTCAACCGAGGGCTAATCAATCACCCTCATGAAGAAATCTGGCAGCGTCCTGGAGGTAGATGCTCTGCGGTTGCGTCGGCGTTTTGGATGGCTTTTGCCGGGGCACTGAAGGTACGCAGGGCGATAATTTCGTAGCAGTCTACACCCGAGGGTATCGGCAATCGGAAATGAGTACGAGGCCAGGTTAAGCGAGGAATTTGTAACGTACGGGTTTCCAGCAATTTGGCAGCATTGTAAAACTGAACGACTATCTCAGCCTTGATGACAGCAGTATCAGAAGGCCCTTCAAGGGTACCTCCCAATACAGCAGTGCCAGCATTCAGCGCTATCACGTGAAAGGTTAACGTAGGTATGGAATATTTGCCGGGTTCAGCATGGACTGCACTCAGCGGCTGCCCCCCCAGCAGTATACCGAGCAACGAAATACCGATCCCCAATTTGCTAAAAGCGACAGTCACGGTTGGCTCTCCCCATTTTACGACTTACTTCTTAAACACGTAGAAAAGGTTAGGTTCGCTGATTAGGTACAGAGTCTGATCATCACCCATAGCCACGCCCTCTGCCTGCGGTACATCTTCTCTCAAACCGTGGTGCCCGGCTCGTAATGACAGACTGCTGATTGGCATTCCCGTCGCGTCCAACTCGAGAATCAGGCGCGATTCGTCAGACAGCGCCAGCAAATGGCCGCTGCGATTGTCGAAGTACACACTCGAAAGATCTCGGATGAACAAGTCCTTGTCACGCTGCGGATTGTCTATGATGCTCATCGAAAATGGTTTGTCCGCAGCCTGGTAAGGAAATCCGTGGATTTCATAGATGCGCACCGGGTCGCGTTCCTTGGCGACAAACAACCGCTTGCCTACGGCGTCGTACGCCAAGCCTTCAAACCCTTTGTTGCCGCCCGCGTTAACAGTTAAAGACAGTTGTTCGGCATCAGCAGCGTTCACTTGGACCATATCATCGTTAACATCCACTTTAAGCAATCGTTGCTCACGCTCATCAGCAATCACAAAGACACCCGGACTGATATATTCAATGGCTTCAGGGTCGCGAAAACCAACCAGAGGACGCTTACTCAGCATACGACCGTCGAGTGATAGCTCAACAAGATGGGGGTTTTGGTTTGTGACCGTAAACAATGTGTTACGACTCGGATCGTACGTCAGCGCCGAAACTTCTCCGTCTAGCCCATCAATCGGCACCCCTTCCACGCTGACGCTATAGTCGGGCAACCACACGGATTTGCTTCGCTGATCAACAGTCATCTGCGCGCCTTGTAGGTGAAGCAACCCGCGCTCAAACCAATGCTCTTGCAATGCGAGCGTCGAAATCGCAATAAGACCGAGCGCTGTCGCCCCTAAAATGCAGCGTTTTACGGTGAACTTGATGAACATGATGAATTCTCAGAAGTGGCGTACTCCCTTACGCTGTAGGGAGCGCAAAAGAGGCAGTACAACTTAGTAAAGACCCAAATTATAGAAGGTGATCGCTCGATTTTTTTAAAGAGGTTATCCATTGCACTGACGATGGAAAGGCAGATGGCCCCCGCCTTTAGTCGTGACCTTGCTGGGCAGTGGACTGATAAATCAAAACCGCATTGATTGGGCGAGCAATAGAATGAAGGCGCTTGGCGTGACCGCCCGCAGTAGTGACAGACAGTTTCGTAGGCAATAGCACTCCACTGCTGGACGAAATTGCGCCGCTAGACAGCCGAGATGGCTCGCAACTTGTTGCTACGAGCCACCTCGGTGTTAAATAACCAGCGATCCGGCCTTGCCGTTAGTGCTGGACGGGAGCCGCCGCGCCGACGCTTACTTGCAATTCCCGCCGCTGCTGCGAGCCTAACGGTGTGTACACCTTATCTGTGGCGCCAGGAATCGCCTCAAAACCGCCCCTGCCTTGGCTCTGAATCATCCACTGGTAGGTGACATTTCCAGGAATACACGCCCCCTCGCAAACGGCCTGTGCCTCCAAGGCCTGGCCCACTTGTGGACGCCCCGTCAAGACACCGCCGCCTTGAATATGAATCGTGACGTTCAATGGCACCGCTGGATCTGTAACTGTCCCGCCGCCGCCTCCACCAATAGCACCGGGCGCTTCGGCCGTCGTGATACGGGCGAAATTACCGAAAACGTCCTGGGCATTCTTGGCTCGCACGTTGAAAGCCAAGACCTTACCCACATCGGCACTCGTCAGCTGATAGGAAGCGGTATCATTCCCACGCGTGCCGCCTCCGGTCCATCTCATTTCCGAGCGGTCGTTGGTTGCGTCGTTACCGGCATCACCATCGTTGTCGGCAAATACATATTTGCCTTCCAAGGTCTCACCTACCTGCAAAGTACCCACGATATCGAGGCTCGACACTGCAGGGATGGCGGCAGGATCAACGATCGATCCCGGAGGCATGGATCCTCCTCCACCCACGCTCGGCGCAGTCGCGGTCGTGATGCTCATCTCGTTACCCAGAGTGCCCGCCGTGGTTTTGGCCGTCACGCTGAACGTCAAAACCTTTCCGACGTCGGACGTGGTCAGCCGGTAGACTTTATCTGCATCCGAGGTGCCGCCACCGGACCAGAGCATGGTCGACGCGTCATTCTGCGCATCATTGGTGGGGTCGGTATCGTTATCGGCAAACAAGTAGCTGCCGGTCAAATCTTGCCCTACTTGCAGAATGCCCGCGATGTCGACACCAGACACCGAAGGTACGCCCTCCGCTGGTTCGATGCTGCCTGGCGGGTTGCTTCCGCCACCAATGACGCTTGGGGCAGTGGCAGTCGTGATACTTTCGGTATTTCCTCGCACGCCAGCTGTCGTTTGAGCTGTCACTTCAAACGCCAGCACTTTTCCGACATCGGCGGAGGTCAACGGATAATCCGCAGTCGTGTTACCCGAGGTGCCACCACCGGTCCATTGCATCAGCGACGCGTTGTTAGCGGCATCATTGGTGGCGTTTTCGTCATTGTCCGCAAACACATATCTTCCGGTCAACGTTTGACCCACTTGCAGCGTGCCACTGATATCCAGATTCGATACGGCTGGAATTGCGACTTCGATCACACTGCCTGGTGGATTGCTGCCGCCCCCGATCACACTCGGAGCCGTGGCGGTCGTGATATTTTCAGTGTTACCTAGAACGCCGATTGTTGTCTGAGCCGTCACCTCAAACGCGAGCACCTTACCGGCGTCTGCAGAGGTCAACACATATTCCGCAGTGGTAATGCCGGCGGTTCCACCACCGCTCCATTGCATGGTTGAAGCGTTGTTCGATGCATCATTGGTCTCGCTGCCGTCGTTGTCGGCGAAGGCATAGGTACCGGTCAACGTTTGACCTACTTGCAATGTACCCCTGATGTCCAGATTCGATACTGCCGGGATTGCAGCCTCGACCACACTACCTGGGGGATTAGTTCCTCCTCCCACAACGCCTGGCGCGCTTGCGGTCGTGATACTTGCCAGCTCCCCTACGCTGCCGGCGGCGCTTTTAGGTTTGACGCTAAAACGCAGCACGCGACCAACATCGGCCTGCGTCAGCAGATACTCGCGCTGAGTCTGCTTCGTAGTGGCTCCGCCTGTCCACAATACGGTCGATGCATCGCTCGCACCGTCATTTCCCGGATCACCGTCGTTATCCGCAAAGGTGTAACTTCCAACCAGCTTCTGGCCCACTTGCAAAATACCTTGGATGTCCAGGTTGGTCGCTGTGGGGACATGATTTTGGGCTTTCAGTTTGATTTGATATCCGGTCGAACGAGATGTGCTTTGCGATGCAGCCCCTGAGCCACCGATTTCAGTCGCCGTGATGGAGACGACAACCGATGCTGCGGCGATGGTCGGTGAGCTGATGAGGTACCCCGTGGTCGGATGAATCGCCACCACGTCCGGCATGCTCGAGGAATAGGCAACCGAATAACCTGGTTGCACCCCGGAAACCTGGGGGCCTTGCCCTCGCTGACCTGCCGTACCTTCAATATTGTCAACGGCGAATTCAAGCGGCTGTATCGGAGCAACCTTACTTTTTTCGCGGTACTCAAGCACCATTTCGTGATTACGTGTTACCAGTTCTTTGCGAGCTTGATCCAAAGGTTTCACGGCGAAGCTATTCGTGCTGTCAAGCTGTTCCTGAAGCGACAGGTCGAAGTTCCAGGTCAGGTCCATGCCCAGACTGAAATCGCTATCGGAGCCCGAGACCTCGGAATGCTCGGCCACGAACCCGACTAGTGGCATCGGTTGCCATTTGACGCCGACAGAGTACCCTTTTGGATCCTTCTCCAATTCACCGCGCGAGCCTAGCGCATCAACCTTATCGCCTTTCCACTCGAAGTATTCGCCGGTCACCGCCAGTTGCGGAACGCCGGGAATGGGCCCTTCGACGTTTACATCCCAGCCTTTCGCTGGGCGCTCCTGAAGAATATAAGTTTCCGGATCGGTAATAAGCTCATGGTCCTCTGAGTCCTTCCAACCGCTCACTGGCGTATAGACGTTGGCCGACAAACGCGCCGCCTCCGCCCACGCCTCTACACCGACGCTAGCACGCGTATGATCTCGACTGAAATCCTGATCAAGGAACATGTTCGCGCCCAGCATCAGGCCTTCATTGACCGCCGAACGATAACCAACACCGATATTGCCTATCTCACGTTCATTTGACGTGCGCATCCCGATTTGGCTGAACAGAGTACTAGTTTCTGTTTCGAGCATAGGGTGCAAATAATCGAGCGAGTAATCTACCTGGCCGGACTCGACACTCGCGCTGATGCCGACTTTTGCGGTGCCTTTTTTATTCAGAACACCTTCAATTGCCTGCCCTACGGACGAGGTCGCCATTCCAGTTACGCGATTAACGGCCTGATCGGTAAGTTGCTGTCCGCGATCTTCAACCTCAGTATCACTCAACGACTGGCCGAGCGACGACAGCGTGGACGCAATTTTTTGCTCGCTTTGGCTGGGCGCAGAGTTCGTTGACATGTCAGCCGTCTTGACGACTGGGACAAGAAGACTGCCACCCTCTGTAATGGACCTGATCGTGCCGGCGGGCATCACAGTGCTATTAAGAGTAATTAACTCTTTCACGGAACGATTATGACGCGCGGCGATGGAATCCAACGTGTCGCCTTTGCGCAGTGTATAAATTTTAAATAGCGGGTGAAACACGCCCGAATCTGCGATCGCACTGCTTGGTAACACAACCGCTCGCGGAGCCCATTCACCACCCAATACCTGGTTAGCTTCTCGCAACTCGTCTACAGAAATTGCATATTGCTTAGCTACGCTTTCCAGCGTATCGCCCGTATGCATGACGTGGAGAATATATTCGCCGTGACCAGATGTTTTGGAAACTGAATATTCAGGCTTCGAAGCCGAGTGTACGTTAGCCAACGGCACCATCATTGAAAAGCTATAAATCGCTAGCGCAACCTGAGCCTTGATCTTGACGTTCTTCTGTTTGGCCAATCCTTTTGGTAATTTTGCAGACACGACTCGTACGCCTATGGAAAACTTGGCGGCATTAACTCAAAACGAACACGCGATAACACATCAAAAACCCTTATTTCGGCACCCAGACCCAGCAATACTGGGTTGCAGCGAAGCCACGCCCCAAGGACACCTCTGCATTGGGTATTCACTGAGTCGCCTGCTGTCTTTGGAAAAGCAGGCTCACATGGCTTCTCTGCGCAATGAAGGCCGAGAACCCGAATGAATCTGCGCAGGAGTGTGTGTGCCTCTGAGGCTGCCTCCCTTGGCCGGGAAAAACGAACGAAACTTGCCCTTTCTACTGAATGGGCCAAAAAAAGCGTCTGAGCTCGCAGCCCGGCGAAACGATTTTTTAACTTATGTTCCGCGCTTGGTTACCCACGCACACCATCAAATGCTGCCATCTCGACTTAGCGCCAAACGATTACCAGCAGCACACCCAGAAACTCGAGATCCACCTATGCAGTAACCGGAATCGGGGCGAAGTCCACATTCGTACCCAGCGCAAAAACAGTTTTTAATTTCCCACGCCAAAATTCCGCTCTTAAAATCCTGAATCGAAATTGCCCCGATCAGAAGATTGATAAATACCTGTTAGCAAAAGAGAAACTTATGCTAAATGAGACAGACGCAACCTGTATTGAAGATTGTACAGAAGAGCAGTTTCTGCAATTTCTTGAAAATTTTTTTTCGCCTTCGCACGAGCTAAAAACGACGGAGCTGGTGCGACATCTGCACAAGTTCATTTATGACTTTGAAAGACTGACCGGACACTCCGCCGGATATGGTCTTCTATTTTATCCTGCTGACTATGGCATTGAGGGTAATCCTGAAGGGATTCTAAAAGAGATCAAGTCATGGCGTCGCGCGCACGGACTACCGGACTTCAGACAATCTCATCCATGATTATTGAACGCCCAACAACGCGCCATTCAAAGCAATGCACCGAGCGCCGTGCTGCTATGCGGACACTCCTCGAGCCGAGTTGCGCCATTTTAGCAGTGCTTTTGAACACAGCTATCGGCCGTTGAACCCGCTAGGCATAAGCCAATAGGGGCCCCCGATTATTACCTGACCGTCTTTGCACAAGGCTCGCGCAGCGGTGGTTTTGCCCAAGTCGGCGCTATCCGCGTGCGGCCAGTGCGAAGAATCGTCGCATGTGCAGCCTCGTTGCGGTCGTTCCGAAAAAACACAAGTCAGCCACTCCATCGCCCCTAGTGAGCTGAAAGCCTTTACACGTCATGCGGCGCCGACCGGTCGGACAATCGATTGACGGGCGTCAGCAACTTAGTTTATGGACATCCGATGAAACAACGGCTGATCTTGGCACTGACACTGACTATTTTGACAGGGTGCACCACCACGCCCCCGAGGGATCAAACGAATATCTGCAGTATTTTCCGTGAATACCCCGATTGGTACGAGGATTCACTGGCTACAGAGGAAAAATGGGGTACGCCTCAGCATGTGTCGATGGCGATCATGAAGCAGGAAAGCAGTTTCGTCGCAGATGCGCTGCCGCCACGGGACTATGTACTCTGGGTGATTCCTTGGGGTCGAGTCAGCTCTGCTTATGGCTATGCGCAGGCTCTCGACCCCGTATGGGGGGAATATAAAGACGAAACTGGGTACGGCAGTTCCCGGGACGACTTTGATGACGCCATGATGTTTATTGGCTGGTACACCACCGGCACCCATCGCCAACTTGGTATTTCCAAGTGGGATGTTTACAACCAATACTTGGCTTACCACGAGGGCCGTGGTGGCTACCGACGTGGCACTTACCGCAAAAAGCCGTGGCTGATGCAGGTAGCGCGGAAAGTAGAAAAGCAATCAAATAGCTACCAAGTGCAACTTACGCAATGCCGCCAAGAACTGGAAGCTGATCGCAGCTGGTTTTTCTAAAGACCTTGGCAGATCAGCCAGATCTGCCATCACCTCCCGCCTCGTTCTACAACGTTAGGCGTACCGGGTGGGGGCCCCTACCCCCATGCCAGAACCTGTGGCTACTCATCAGGTAATTCCCTGACGTTTCGTTTTCGATGGTTTGATAGAGTTCGTTGGCGTCGGCGAATGGTGTGCCGTCAAGTTTTCTGATCGGAAAATGAAAGTTAATCACGGCTGAAATATCTGTGCATCAAGGTTCAGATTTAACCGTATCACCCGATTTCATATCACAACTGCGCTTTCACATCCTCGAACATTTTGTCGTAAAATTTATGGTTAGAGCCGATGTTGCTGTGTGTCTTGGGGATACCGTTTTGCTTAAAAATATGTGTTAGGTTGCTGGCGAAGTTGTAAGCTCTATCCTTTGGTAGAAAGAATTGCTCTTCCAAATTGTTGCCCTCTACGGAACCACGCACAGTGAATTGCATCCCCTTGCCCTCCTTAGGAGGCTGTGTAACTTTGTATTCAATATGCAGGTTGTAGCTGACATCTTCCTTATTCAGTGCATGACGCTCGATGCGCAGATGACCTGGTTTAAATGTAGTCATTTTTAAGTTCCCCTTAAATATATAATCGAGGAAGCGCTCACCAAACCCCAAGAGTTTGGCGTCAGATGATGGCCGACATTCGACGAGTCAATTGAGCGTGACTCGCGACATCAAAATACATCTACTAATCCAAACGCATTGCGTATGTAATAACTTGCCAAATCATTGATACATGCGACGGTTTCGGCAACGTAGCAGGAAATGACAGCGGATGCTAACAGGCCCTCAACGGCCAACATTGTTAAATGCATTACATTATGTATCAGCGCAATCTACGACCTTCGATTCTCCTGCGGATGCGACGACCTCATGCGCCCCACTTAGAGCGCTATCTCATCACGCTGGCTCTGGTCAAACGTGGACAAAACCTTAATGTTGCACAATAGCGGAGCGGTGTACGTTGATAAGCTATCCGTCGCGCAGAGCAGATCGGCACTTAGCCAAAGGGTTGAGCTTCTTTTCCATACCGACGCGCGCTCTGCGGAGATAATTTCTATTTCAGAAAAATTACCATATCTGATACAAGTTCTTCGATTGCGAGAGTAAAGTCATCGACCGTTATTGGTGTCACACTGGTGTCTAGTGTTTTTCCAAAGACCTTACGAACGACCCTAGCCATGGGTTCATTATTAGCATCCACCAACAATGCCTCGACATATAGCTCTGATCTCTCCGCCCGGTAGCGACTTCGAATTCGGCAATTAGCCCTGGTACAGGGATCAGCTCATACCACCTAATTTCGGCATTAGAGGCACTGACGCCTGTGATTGCTGTATGCAGCACTAGTAATCGCGAGGCGAAAGGAACTCGATCCGCTGCCCCAATCACTCGGTATCGTTTCGACAAGACCTCATATACTCGGATGTCGGCGGCTCTTCGCAACTGGTGGAAGGTTCGTGCAACGACTCGATCAGCAGCCTTCGGTGCCGGATAAAGCGTAAGCGGGTCAAATAGCACGGTGTCGTAATTTTTGGCACGGAACGCTGGCGACACCCAACGCAACGTTGGAGCTCCACTTGCGGACGTACCCGATTTAAGCAAATCATATCGGTCAAGGTATCCAGAATACTGCTCTTTCTCAGTGGTCTTCGAAACGCAACCACACAATAAGAGACTACCGAGAACAATAGCCACCAACGTATTGGTCGAACATTCCATATGCAGACTCCCCATTCGCACACGGCTGAAAACCTTCGAGCAGACACGCCCGCAGGCAGTGGAGCGCTGATCCTTGACGGTCATCGGCTGAGCGAATGACCTAACAAATGCGTTATGCGAGGAACACGCCGTGGGCAATATCGCTGGCATAGCAAACAGCTCCACGTCGTCGCCACGGAATGCGTACGCCGCGACGCTGGACATGATGGCTCCAAGTCCAAGGGCCATGAGCCAATCAACCCTGAGCGCGAACGGCCATGCCCTCGGCACGCCACGAGAGTTTCGCCAGTGGCTCGATCCTCAAGCGGGATGAGCCAACCGATGACGCAGCATCCGCTCCGTAGGGATGCCATAAACGAGCGTGATCCCTCTGCAAAAATTGCAACGCGGTCAAGATGAGATAACGGACGCCCGCCATGGATACAAGAAAAATCTACCACGAGCATTGAAGGCCACACTGACAGGAACGAAGCATGCAAATCAAATGTTACCGCCAACTCGAATACGCACCTTCCACATGTCCCTTGCTGTACAACGTTGAAGAGGAGCCGCTTTTCTTGACTTCCCCACCCTTGTCGCAAGTGAACGCCATCCATGGCGGTTCTATCTTGCGAGCAGACTAGAACGGTACGGACAGTGCCACGGTTACACCATGATCGGCGTAGCCGCTGCTGAAATGACCGCGATATCCCACGCTGAGCCGCGCATCCGATTTGAAGTCAATAGCCACGCCGGCTTCTACGGGAATGCTGTCGCGGCCAATCGGCGCACCTTCAATGTTAAAGGCTGAAGAGCCGGCCAGTCGGAAAGTACGATCAGGTGTGTTGTCATCTAGCAATCGTTGCCAGGCAAGAGACCCGGTGGCCAACACCGTTGCTGATCCGACGCGCCCGATTTGGGCCGCGGCCCGTACGCCGGTCGTCGAGTAGGTCAAGTGCTCTTCGGTGTCTTCACCCGACAGGGCTGCCGTGCCTCCTGTCTCATTGAAACTGTCATTTCCCCCCTGATGGACATATGCCAAACCGGCGAAGGGCTCCATCTCCATACCCGGCATGCGTACTTTATAAGAAAGCTCCGCAAACACCTGGTTGGTTGCCACGTCATAGTCCGCCTTCAGAGACTGTCGATTACCCGCCAGGTTAACCTGACGTTTAGAGTCGATGGCATGCTGGGTGTGTACTGCCCCCAGATGAACGCCAACGGCTCCAAACACAGCATTGGCATACCCTCCCACATGGTAGGAATGTACATCCGCCGAGGACTGCCGCTCGCTGACATCGACACTGCGTTTTTCGTATCCGGTCACCAGCCCGACTCGCCAGTTATCCGTGGCCGGCAGATCGCCTCCCAAGTACAGCCCAGTCACGTCACGTTTGACTTCAGCCGTGTTGCTCGTACTGTCGGTGGTGCCGTAGGTACCAATCGCCTGGCCCCAAATCGTCACGTTGCCAAAATGATCCTGGGCCTGCGATGAGCACGTGGAAAGGCGCCGATCATCCTTGTTGCGTTCGTCATACTGTTCCTGTTGAGCGAGACAGGTGCGGTTAAGCGTGGCTTGTCGAATCAGCCGGCTGTCATCCAACAAAGTGCCAAACAAGCTGGAATGGAGCTCCCCACTCAACTGGTTATAAGCATTTCGCACCGCCTCGGTATCGGGCAGGTTAAGCACCGACCTGAACAGCGGAGAATCGTTGCTCAGCGACTGCAACCCCCTTGCCAGACTCGCTTGATTGGAAGATACGGCCAAGTCTGGGAACGCTGTATCGTTGCGTTCGACTTCAAGAAATACAGTGCTTGGGTCATAACCCAAAGACAGGTTCAGAAAAGGCAGCGAGAACAGGGTCCGATCAAACGCCCCCGTAACACCGCCTGCCGCAGAAATGAGCGTCCACCTATTCCCGGGCTCATACGCACCCGCCGCGCTTAGAACATCCACCGTTCCGCCGGCGATCGTGACCACACCTGAGACGTTCAGGCGATCAGAGCCACCGGCAGGCTCTACTTCCACCGAAAATATCGAGCTTGGGGCGAAGCTGACATCACCTTCAACACTTAACGTGCCGACACTACCCCCCGGGGAGAGCGTGCCGGCGTTGACGACATCGCCTACGATTGTCCCGGCCCCGGACAAAGTTGCTTCAGTCCCCACCTCGACAGTCGCCGAGGTCAACCGACCCTCGACCTTCATCTGCCCTTCGCCGATCAACGTTGCCCGTGCATACGTCTGAGAGCCGGTCAGCGTGACGTCGCCGGAATTCATTTTATGCAGCACCTCAAAGCCGCTGATTGTATCGCCGCTGAGGGTCAGTGACTCAGCGCTGTTCAAGACCAGCGTGTCACCCTCGGAGCCGTTCGTCCCACCGTCGATGTGTCCGGTCATGGCGGTAAGATCGGCGCCACTATTGAGAGTCATCGTATCGTCACCGCCACACAGATCAATGACACCCGAACCGCGAATCGCCCCAGAAACATCGAGCGAATCGTTACCATCCCCGCAGCCGTAAGCTCCGTCGACGGCGAGGGTTGCCCCCTGCACAATCTGAGTTTGCAGGGTCCCTCCGTCCGGCGCTGCCACTGCCGAGCCGCTCGACACGGCGAGCGTGCCGGCATTGATATTGACCGTGGAAAAATCTGACACTTCACTGCCACCCAAGGTCAGCGTGCCGCCCCCGGTTTTGTTGAGCGCTTCGATATTGGTCGTAGTAGCCAGCGTCGCCAACGTGGCGATGTCTGCCTCAAGCGTATCGCTACCTACGCCTGCGTCCACCACGCCATTGAAGGTTGAGAAGTCGGCGCCGTCTTGCACGATCAGGGTGTCGTCTCCCTCTCTAAGGTCGAGGCTGCCAGTCCCCTCCACGCGACCAGCCAGTTGGAAGATGTCGGCACCTGCAGTGCCTGCCAATCGCCCATCGGCGAGCGCTAAAGTCGCCCCGTTGACAAGGTTGAGCGTGTTTGTGACCACCTCATCCATAACCTTGAGCGTGCCCTCGCTGATGGTCGTATTGATAAACGCCGATGATCCCGTCAGATGGAGTGTGCCTGCCCCAGATTTATCCAAGGACTCGAAGCCGTCGAGCCCGCCCAATACTGCCGTTCGAGTCGCCGATACGTTGGTGTTCAGCGTATCGTTGCCCGCCCCGGCATCGAGCGTGCCCGTCACAACCGTCGTGTCGTACACCTTGAAGGTGTCATCACCGGCGCCGAGGTTGAAATCGCCAGCAATATTCAACGTACCCGCCACATCCAGGGTGTCATCCCCATCACCCAGCCGACCTGTGGCGGCAAGGGAGGCGCCCTCCTGCACCGAAACGGTATTGACCCCTGCACTGCCAGTGATCGCTATCGCCGGGCCGGTATGTCCCTCTGCCATGCTGCCAGTTGCTAACGCAAACTGAGTGTTGTCGAACATGGCCAGCGTATCGGTTTTCATGTGACTGGGAGCGCCTGCAGCACCGAGTGCTAACGCCCCGTCATTAAGTGCGACGTGATTCCAGGTTTGCGCACCGGTCAGCGTGACAGTGCCCGCCCCCTGTTTTTCCAACTGTTCAAAGTTAATGATGGCGCTGGCATCCATCGTCAGCTGTGAGGCAACGTGCATTACCACGCTGTCGCCGGCCGGCGTATGAGTGCCTCCATCCAGAGGATTAACCAGCCCGGACAGGTCCGCGCCATCGTGCAAGATTAGCGTATCGTCACCCGCACCCAGATACAGCACGCCGCTGCAAGTGAGGGTGCCGGCGATGTCCATGCGATCCCCCTGATCACTGCCCGTCCATGCTCCATCGACAGCAAGGGTGGCACCGTTCCACACCGTTGCATTTAACGCATTGCCGGTTTGCGCTACAACCGTGGAACCGCTTTCAATCGTCAGGCTACCGTTCTCCACGGTGACCGCTACTAACTCGGACGTGCCAGGGCCCGTCACGTTAAGCACACCGCCCCCACGCTTGGTCAGCGCCTCAAACTGCGTCAAAGCGCCCACCGCTGCCGTACCCGCCAAATCGTAAACACGGGTGTCGATACCGGCGCCGCCATTGACCGCTCCAATAATCGTGCTGTTGTCATGCAGGATGAGTGTGTCGTCCCCATCACCCAGCGTCACACTGCCGCTCAGCCCTGCATCAAGTGTTCCAGCCACATCGAGGGTATCATCGCCCTGCGCCAGGTCACCGGTCGCCCTCAGCGTTCCGCCAGAATTGACCACCACTACATTCGCACCGCTGGATCCGGTCAGCAGCATTGGCGTGCTGCCCGCCGCTCCGGCGTCACCGCTCACGGTCAGTGTCGTTGTATCGGTCGTGTTGCTGAAGGTGATGATTGGCGTATTCAAAGCGCCATCGATCTTCAGCTCGCCCGCATTGATGGTTGTGCCGCCGCTGAGGGTCTGCGCTCCCGCGAGCGTGGCCACGCCCGTATTATCCTTGTAGAGGGTTTCGAAATTGATGAGGCTGGCACCCAGTGAGAGGTCCGATGCGTTGTTCAGTACGACTTGATCGCCAGTGCCCAGTCCGCCATCCAGAGCGCTGCTCAAACCGCTCAGATCCGCGCCGTCGTTAAACGTCAGCACATCATCACCGTCTTCTAGATCCAGGCTGCCACTGCCGCTCAAGGCCCCCGCCACCGTCATGCGATCGTCGCCGCCGGAGCCGTGAAAGACACCATCGACGTTGAGTCGCGCGCCGGCGTCGATGGTGGTGTCGACGACGCCGACGACGCTTCCCTGCGGCGACACGTTCAGCGTGCCGCCCTGTACCGCTACAGTGGTGAAGCTGGAGGTCGACGGTCCATCGATGTTCAGCGTGCCAAGATTAGTTTTGGTCAGCAGCTCAAAGTTGTCGGCACCGCCTAATGTCGCGGTACCCGCGATGTCCGCCAACAGCAGGTCACTACCGCTGCCGCCATCAATGGCGTTGGTCAGCGCTCCCAAATCGGCGCCGTCATGCAAGGTCAGGGTATCGTCGCCATCAGCCAGATCAATCGTCCCACTGCCGCTTACAGTGCCGGCAATGTCCAGCCCATCGCTGAGCGCACTGCCGGTCCAACTGCCATCCACGTTCAGGGTCGCCCCCGAGCGAACCTCGGTCATGAGGGCATTACCGGGCTGCGCCACCACGCTTGCCGCAGCTTGCACATCCAGCACCCCGGCCTCGACCACCACCGCCGACAATTCAGAGGTGGCCGGCCCGGTCAAGTGAAGGGTACCCAGTCCGCGCTTGGTCAATCCTTCAAACTCCACCACGGCATCGACGTTTGCACTGCCGGCCAGGTCATAGACCTGGGTATCAACGCCATTCCCGCCAATGACAGTACCGATGACCGTTGTACCGTCATGCACCACGAAAGTGTCATCGCCGTCTCCCAGCAAGAGGTTGCCCCCTACACCAGCGTCCAGGATACCTAACACGTCCAGCAGGTCATCACCGGCCCCCAAATCACCGACGGCCCTTAGTGTTCCCGCAGAATCGACTACAACGGCATTCGCACCGCTGGATCCGGCCAGCAGCATTGGCGTGCTGGCCGACGCTCCGGCATCACCGCTCACGGTCAGTGTCGTTGTATCGGTCGTGTTGCTGAAGGTGATGACTGGCGTAATCAAAGCGCCATCGATCTTCAGTTCGCCCGCATTGATGGTGGCGCCGCCGCTGAAGGATTGCGTTCCCGCGAGCGTGGCAACGCCCGAATTATCCTTGTACAGGGTTTCGAAATTGATGAGGCTGGCACCCAGTGTGAGGTCCGATGCGTTGCTCAGTACGACTTGATCGCCAGCGCCCAGTCCGCCATCCAGAGCGCTGCTCAAGCCACTCAAATCCGCGCCGTCGTTCAACGTCAGCACATCATCGCCGTCTTCCAGATCCAGGCTGCCATTGCCGCTTAAAGCCCCCGCCACCGTCATACGATCGTCACCGCCGGAGCCGTGAAAGACACCATCGACGTTGAGTCGCGCGCCGGCGTCGATGGTGGTGTCGACGACGCCGACGACGCTTCCCTGCGGCGACACGTTCAGCGTGCCGCCCTGTACCGCTACAGTGGTGAAGCTGGAGGTCGACGGTCCATCGATGTTCAGCGTGCCAAGATTAGTTTTGGTCAGCAGCTCAAAGTTGTCGGCACCGCCTAATGTCGCGGTACCCGCGATGTCCGCCAACAGCAGGTCACTACCGCTGCCGCCATCAATGGCGTTGATCAGCGCTCCCAAATCGGCGCCGTCATGCAAGGTCAGGGTATCGTTGCCATCAGCCAGATCAATCGTCCCACTGCCGCTTACAGTGCCGGCAATGTCCAGCCCATCGCTGAGCGCACTGCCGGTCCAACTGCCATCCACGTTCAGGGTCGCCCCCGAGCGAACCTCGGTCATGAGGGCATTACCGGGCTGCGCCACAACGCTTGCCGCAGCCTGCACGTCCAGTATCCCGGCCTCGACCACCACCGCCGACAATTCAGAGGTGGCGGGCCCGGTCAGGTGAAGGGTACCCAGTCCGCGCTTGGTTAATCCTTCAAACTCAACCACGGCATCGACGTTGGCACTGCCGGCCAGGTCATAGACCTGGGTATCGACGCCATTCCCGCCGCTGACCGTACCGATGACCGTCGTACCGTCATGCACCACGAAGGTGTCATCGCCGTCTCCCAGCAAGAGGTTGCCCCCTACACCAGCGTCCAGGGTGCCGAACACGTCCAGCAGATCATCACCCAACCCAAGATCACCGAC
Organism: Pseudomonas sp. NPDC098747; assembly: GCF_044760045.1. Lineage (NCBI taxonomy): Bacteria > Pseudomonadati > Pseudomonadota > Gammaproteobacteria > Pseudomonadales > Pseudomonadaceae > Pseudomonas > Pseudomonas sp. NPDC098747. The sequence goes on from NZ_JBIWAL010000002.1 coordinate 142,475, forward strand.
GGCCCTAAGCGTTCCACCCGCCCCCACCGTGACGGCATTCCTACCCGTAGAGCCATTCAACTGCAGGGGCGCTCCTGCGGCTTGCGCAAGACCTTCAATCTGAAGTTGCGTATCGTCTGCCATGTCGATGGTGGGTGTTTCCAGTTGACCAGCCACGATCAGTGCACCGCCGAGAACGGTAGTTCCGCCACTAAAGGCTTGGTTGCCGGTCAACGTGGCCTCGCCCCGAAGATCCTTCTGCAAACGTTCAAACTGGGTGGTGTTACCGACGTCAATATTCAATGCCGCGGCGTTGTTCAGCAGCAGCACATCATCGAGCCCGGCCCCGCCGCTGACAGCCATGCTCAGGACGGCGCCATCGTTTACCGTCAATATGTCATCGCCACCACACAAATCGACGACTCCACCGCCCGCAACAGTCCCTGACACATCCATACGGTCATTGCCGGCGCCGCAGCCATAACTACCATCCACATTTAGTAGGGCGCCCGCTCCGACGACAGTAAGCAGTTCGCTACCGGGTGCGGCCGTTACGACTCCGCCGCCCGTGATGTCCAATGTGCCATCCATGACTTGGACTTGGGTGAAGTCAGAATCCAACGGCCCATTAATACCAAGGACCCCGACACCGGTTTTGAACAGAGTCTCAAACCCTTGCACGGCCCCAAGCTGAGCAGTGGTGGCGATGTCTGTGTTGAAAACATCGTTGCCAGCCCCCCCCGCTACGGTGCCATCAATCACGGTGTCGTCATGGATGGTCAGGGTGTCGTCGTCGTCGCCCAGATCTAAAATGCCGCTGCCAGTGGACAAATTGCCACCCACATCCAGCACATCATTACCTGCACCCAGATCACCATTGATAGCGGCCGAACCATTGACGGTCAGGAGGTTACTCCCTGCGCTACCGAAGACTGCACTCGTGCTGCCAGCCCCCCCTTGCACTGTTCCGTTGACCGTTAATGCCGTGTCGTCAAACAGACTGATGGCGGCAGTTTCCATATCGCCGTCGACATTCAGCGCCCCCTCAACGATGGACACCTCATCAGCGAACGCCTGGCTACCCGTCATACTGGCGACACCGGCGTTGAGCTTGAGCAGTTGTTCGAAATTGCTGGTTTGGGCCCCGTCAAAAGTTAAAGCAAGTGCATTGTTGAGGATCAACACATCGCTGTTGACCGCACTCCCAGCGTCGACTCCTGGCCCTTCGATCAGCGCACCGTCTTCCAAAGTCAGCGTGTCATCGCCAGCCCCAAGCTCCAGCGCCGAACCGCTGGTGTCCAGCAAACCGGCCACAAATAGCGTGTCGTCCCCGTCATCTAGGTCACCATTAACCCTTAGGATGCCACCACTGCTAACGCGAACATCATTAACCCCAGTGCTGCCCAGTAGCAGGGTTGTCGTCCCCGCCCCACCATCGACCGTACCGCTGACGTCCAGCGTCGTGTCATCGGCTAACAGCACCAGGGGCGTCTCCAGCGTACCGGCAACCTCCAACGTTCCGTCGCCAACAAACGTACTGGAGGTGTAAATCTGAGTGCTGGTAAGCGTCAATACACCGGTATTAGTCTTCTGGAATTCTTCAAATCCACTGACGTCCGCAGCGTCGAAGGAGCCCGAGACGGCATTGTCAACGCGCAGAATATCGGTACCGACTTCGCTGCCGCCGTCGATACCCAGGCCGCCGTATTGAGCCCCGTCATAGAACGTCAAGCTGTCATCGCCTGCTCCCAGACTCAGTCCGAAGGAGCCCGTATGCAGAATCCCGGTAAGGTTCAAGGCGTCACTGCCATCGCCCATATCTCCATGAGCGATCAACTCTCCGGCTGCACCAACCTCAATCGTATTGTTCCCGGCATCACCATTGAGCACAGTAGTGGCTCCGCCGACCGCTTGCACTGTGCCCAAGACTGCCAGCGTAGAAGTCCCGGTCATGGCCAACGACGGGGTGGACAAAGAGCCGCTCACTTCCAAGGTACCCGCGCTGATCACCGTAGCACCGACGACATTGTTGGCGGACGTCAGCGTGGCGGTGCCCGCACCGATCTGCGCCAACGTGCCAGGACCACTCAAAGTGCCGCCCACAACAAAGTCGTTACCACGATTGAGCGACAGCGTAGATGTGGCCGAATCGATGATGACGTTACCGCCTCCTGCATTACCGGTGTTACCGCCATTGCCAATCATCAGGTTGCCGTTATTAATGACGGTGTTGCCGGTGAATGTGTTATTGCCGGTTAACGCCCAGCTCCCGCTGTCGTTTTTAGCCAGAGTGGTCGCACCAGTGCCATTATCTGCAATGGTTCCCCCAAGGGTATTCATGCCTGTGTTGGTTCCGCCGAGCGCGATGGTGCGCGCGGTGTTGGTACCCGACAGCGTGACGGCACCTGTGTTGGAAAAGTTGATCGCACCGGTGCCGGATGATTCGATGAAAGTAACCCCGGGGGCCAACGTGAACAAACGATCAGTGCTGTCCCCACTACCGACGTAACGCAGGGTTGATCCGTTACCAATGACCAAGTTACTCGCGGCAACGGATGAAGCACCAATGCTGCTCGCGAAGCCGCCGTCGGCTAAATCGGTAACGCTAAGGACGCCCCCACCAATATTGGTGGCTCCCGTGTAGGTATTGTTCGCATTAGCCAGCACCCAGGTTCCGCCGCCGGACTTGGTCATTGAAAGAGCACCGGTGCCATTGTTGGTCAGCAGCGCCGAGAATGTATTGTTGTTGGCATTGCTGCCGGCCAGAGAGAGTGTGCGTGCGGCATTGATGCCCGCCAGCCCCATAGGGCCGCTATTAGTTAATTGAAGAGGGCCGGAACCCGAGGCCTCAAGAGTCCCTCCGCTAGCCCCCAATGTAAACAATCGATCGCTGCTCGAGCCCGCACCAAGATATTGCAATGTGCCGCCATTAATCACCAGGTTGCTCGCAAGCACACCAGAACTGCCAATAGAACTGTTACTCCCGCCATTATTCAGGCAATTAACTGAAAGCATGCCGCCATTAATCGCAGTACTACCGCTATAACTGCTATTGCAGCCTGACAAAGTTTGATTCCCGGTGCCGCTTTTTACCAGGCCACCGCTGCCACTAATCGCGCCACCGTAGATCTGGTTTAAACCCTCATTGATCGACAGCGTGCCTGCTCCAAGACTGACGTTGCCGCCAGTGGCTCCCCCTCCACTAAGGTAGCGCGCGGTTTCGTTGAAACCGGCGAGGTCGATTGCGGTGCCGGCCGAATTAATCAGATTTATCCCGCCCGTGCCGAAAGCTTGTGTGGACCCCGCTCGCAACGTGCCCGCTTCGACCGAGGTGTTGCCGGTGTAAGTGTTGATACCGGAAAGAACCAGCGTGCCGGGGCCGCGCTTGGACAGTTGTCCCCCGCCCACGACCGGACCGCTGAACATCAGGGTAGTTGCGGCATTATTGACCTGAATCGCGCCCGCGCCTCCTCCCAAAGTCATACCCCTGTTGGTATTTACCGTGCCTCCGGTGTAGGCAAGCACACCGCTGGTGAGAACCAAATTGCTGGCCGCATTACTGGATGCGCCGATGCCACTGTTGACACCACCATCGGCCAGACAATCGACGCTAACCGCACCACTACCGGAGATGGTGGTAACGCCGGTATAACTGTTGTTGCAGCCTGCCAGCACTTGTGTATTCACTCCCCCTGTTCGCATCAATCCGCCCGTGCCGCTGATGCTGCCGGCGTAGCTGGCGCTAGCTCCATTGAGCGTCAATGTTGAAGAGCCTAATGTCACGTTTCCCCCACTCGCCCCGCCTCCGGAAAGAAACCCCACGGTGTTGTTAAAACCGTTGAGATCCAGCGCGGTGCCAGTGGTATTGGCAAGCGTCACGCCGCCTACTCCGAAGGCCTGTGTGGACCCCGCGCGCAGTGTTCCGGCATTAATCACCGTGCCGCCGTTGTAGGTGTTGATGCCCGACAGTACCAGCGTGCCGGCCCCTTGTTTGGTGAGTGTCGCGACGGTCCCCACTGGTGTTGGAGCGAGCACCGCTGCGCCGCTAAGTGTCAGCGTGGAAGCAGCATTACTTACATCGATGGCTCCGTCATTGTTGCCAATGGTGAAGCCACGATTACTGCTCGCCGTCGCACCTGTGTATTCCAACTCACCGCCGTCGAGGATGAGATTGGACGACGCGCTGGTAGAGGCACCAATGCCGCTAACCTGTCCACCATTAGCCAGAGTGTTGACCGACAGCGTGCCTCCATTAACGGTGGTTACCCCTGCATAATTGTTACCGCCATTCGAAAGCGTGAGCGTACCTGGCCCGGTCTTGACCAAGCCGGCACCGTCACTGCTGGTGACAAGTCCACTGAAACTCAGGCTGCTCGATGCGTTGTTCACTTCGACGCCACCGCTCAAAATCGCGCCTGCCTTAGCCAGAGTGAAACCCCGATCGCTGCTTGTACTCGCCCCGGTGTAGCGTAGCGTTCCACCTTCCAGCATCAGATTGGAAGGATTCGCAGGCGATGCACCAATACCACTCGCCACTCCACCGTTGCCGATGTTGCCGACAGAGAGCATTCCTTGCGAAACAAGCGTGCCGCCCGTATAGGTGTTGATGTTGGTAAGCGTAACCAAGCCCGTACCGGCCTTAGCAAAGCCGACGCTGCCACTGTTGTCGGAGATTAGTGAACCGATTGTGAAGTTACCGGCGCTGTTCTGCTGAATTCCCAGTGAGCCTCCCCCCTGAGTGCCTGTGATTGTCCCGCCGGTGACAAGTTGATTATTCGTGCCTACTGTGGGTGCAACAATGATTGTGCCATCCACACCCAGCGTCTGCCCCCCGGCAATGGTCACTGTGGTGGCCACCGGTCTGGTGTAGCGCAAACCACCAAGCTGCAGGCTGCTGCCGAGCGTGCCGAAAAAGCCCGTCGTGTCGGTGATGAATTCATTAGCCAACCAGTTCGCCGCGTTGTCTTTTGGGGAATAGTCACTTAATGTAAAGGCTCTAATGTTTCCAGCAACGACCTTGGCGTAATCGGTACCATTAACCGTGGCCCAGCCGCCCAGCGAGGCGTTAGTGGTGGTAAGATTGCCGCTAACGGGGAGGCCAAAATTGATCAGCCCGCCGTTATGGGTGATGGCCCCGAAGTTCACGGTTGCGCTCCCCCCTGCCCCTGAAGTGGCATTGAACGTGTTATTACCTCCAGTTACGTTTAGACCATTAAAGGTTTGTGTAGTCCCAGTACCGCCCCCACCATTGACATTCAGCGCGCCTCCACCCATGTTTAATGTCGAGGCGCTGCTGACTATATTGCTGATCGGCGCGCCAGCCGACGCAAAATTAAGTCCTAACGCGCCCCCGTTTACCGTGGTCGCACCTGTGTAGGTATTGGCGCCGGTAAGCACCAACGTGCTTGCCCCTTGCTTGATGAGCCCACCAGTGCCGCTAATAATGCCCGCGTAGCTAGTGTTAATGCCGGCGGGAGCGTCTACTGTCAGCAATGCACTACCCAAGACAACACTTCCCCCTGTCCCGCCCAGTGATGTAAACGTTGTATCCAAGCCGTTGAGATCCAGTGCTCCACCGTTGACCACTGCACCGGCGAGCGCCCCAAAGGCTTGCGTGCTGCCGGCACGCAGTGTGCCGTCGTTAACCGTGGTAGTGCCAGAGTAGGTATTACCACCGTCGAGCACCCAAGTTGTGGTGCCGCTCTTGGCAAGGTTGCCGGAACCGGAGATGACGCCCGTGACGTGGTTATCGGCACCTGCAAAGTTCCCGCCGAGAGTAAAATTATTGGTGAGTGCCAGACCGCCGCCGAGTGTCAGCCCGCCGCTGCCATTGTTATTGATGGTGCCGTTATTGAGAGTCAGGGAACGATTGCTGCTGCCACCAATGCCGGTATAACTCAGTACGCCGCTACCGGAGATGGCGATGCCGCCGGCGGTACCGGTGCCGAAGGAGCTTGCTACGCCAGTATTGGCAAGTTCACTGGCTTGCACCGTAACGCCGCTGATCGCGCTATTGCCTGCATAGGTATTGGCGCCGCCAAGGGTGATGGTGCGTGCAGATCCGCCGCCAGAATAGTTGACCGGGCGATTATTGTTACTAGTGATCACACCCAGCAAATGGAGATCGGCCGTGTCAGCATTGAACGCGCCGAGGTTCATCGATCCTCCCACCAGCGCGATGCTACCGGTGAGAGTCAGTGCTCCCGTTCCTCCGTTACGAAACTGCACCGGCGCAGAGGGGCCGTTGGGCTGAATCTGCCAGTTTCGGTTGGAACTGCCTCCGGTGCCAATGTAGCTCAAGGTAGTGAGACTGCCACCGCCGGAACCAAAGAAAACAGTGCCATTAGCTACTGTGGTCGGCGCCCCCAGCGAACTGGCCACGCCCAGGTCAGCAATGGACGTGAACGAATAGTTGCCGTCTTGGACGCCGAACCTGGTTTGACCTGCATAGGTATTCGCATCGTTCGTCAAACTGACTCCAGCCGATGCCGTGAGGCCGCCGGCCCCAATGAAATGCGCCGAGCCTACACCCGCACCGCTGATAGTGACCGCCCCACCGCCAAGCGTAACCTCCCGGCTGGCGGGCAACGCCCCAGAGCTTTGCAGTGCAGTGCCATTGGCCATGCTTATACCATTGCTGAGTGCTCCAAGCGCCGCGTTACCATTGACTGTGAGTCTCCCCGCCCCCACGGTGATGCCACCACTGAAAGTGTTAACACCATTCAGGGACAAGGTGCCGCTGCCGCTTTTGATCAAACCTACTGCGCCGGCAATAGCTGAATTGATGATCGCTGTGACACTCGGGGCGGCAGTAATCGTTGGCGTTACCCCACCCAAGGTGAGTGTGCTTCCATTCAGCGTGTAGCCAGTCGTCTGAAAGGTCAGATTTTGAATATTGATCGGTAGACCCAGCGTCACAGTGCCCGCAGTGCCGCTAAAGTTCGCGTCATCGAACCCACTGTTACTCCAGGGTATGAAAGGGCCGCTCACACCATCGCCATTTCCGCTCCAAGGCGCACTGGCGGTATTCCAAATGCCGCTTCCACCCAAGCCGACCCCTGTGCCATTAACATCCCAATAGCGAATGGCCGCACTTAAATGAGGTACAGCCATGCATAAGCTCAGCATTACAACAATTTTGCTCACCTTTTTTTGACGGTTGGCGTTACGGCCTTTGCCTCGGGCCTTCGCATGCTCGCAAACCGCGACGAAGGTATTCGCACTAGAGTTCCAGACAACCCGAAATACGTGGTTCATGACTTTTCTCCGTCCGGCTTGAGGTCCTGCCTTATCGATCACGCTTGAAAAGTGCGCGTTGACAGTCCCACGCGCTGGACGTATTTCAAATTCCGCGAGCTACATACGCAGATGCAAATACTGGCTCCGTGCTCGGAAACATAGCTGTTCGGATGGTTTGGCAGCAGTCATTGAGAGCTCCCTAGTGCTCTCTGGTGTTAGCTCATTAACCAATAGCTCACATATTGAACTTTCACCACTACATCACTGCAGCGAACGATCACTATCAGAGTGAACAGCCCCCGTCGCAGCCAAGGTCTCTTCTTAATGCACCCTGGCTGTGACGGACTAGCATTTATTTGATGCAGAGAATATGCGCCGCAGCAGCAGTGCTTGAATGCAGGTCTCCGGAAAAAAGCAAACGCATGGTCGATGACTTGCGCGGGAATGAGGGTTTAATTTCCCCATGAAAAAAAGCATCGTCAGCTTTTGCATGAGGTGGATAATCAAACTACTAGGAAAGTGGCCCATTGCAACGACTCGGTGCTGCCGTGTGAGGTACGCAGGAGCTGAGCGTCAGTCGGTCGCGTGCCACCTCAGCCGCGCACAAAAGCCCGCCTCATTTGCTCGAGCCAGTTGAATCGCTGACGCTCAAGGCGACCTCGTCTTTACGGCCTGCTGTAGCGTTTGTTGACCCCGGCGACGCCCCCCTCCCCACCAACGGCTCGAGTTTTATAACTGTGGTCGTAATCGAGCTCCATCCTCAGACTCGAGCACCTTTGTGTATAAACATCCAGGCTCACCCTACTACATCTTGACCACCGCTCTCAGAAGAGCGCGCTGCTCATGAGTGGGGCCCCACGTTGCTGTGACCCTGACCGTCGAGCTAGCAGCCCTATTGCCAACTCATAACGTGATGCGCCAGGCTTAATTCGATCGTGCAGGTCGGTGGTTATGAACCGCTCCGTCGAGCACTATTTGAGCGCGATGGATCGCGCGCCCATACTGACGACAGGGTGCTCCATTTAGCGCTGCGCCGCGTGCCCGCCATCAATTTATTGCAAAAATACCCAAGAGCGCATTCTGTCAACGTGTATCGCAACCATCGAGTTCGAGCATGAATACGTCGGCGAAGCGCCCCTGCTCAGAGCCGGTGAATTACTGGTTATCCTGCGTGTACTCACACAGCCCCCCAGAGAGGACCACGCCGCCCCCGTTGACAGACACCTTCATCCACGTCATGCACAATTAATCTTACCGGGTCCCCATGACAGACAATCCACGCGCCCTGTTAATGATCTGACGCTTGGAAATCGTTAAATTGCTCTTATCTTAGAAACAGACAGACACTTAGCAGCTCACGCGGTTTCGGGTAGATCTAACACCCGGTTCTGAGCAGACAAAGTGAATGGGTTTCTGATTAATACAGAGGATGGCAGATGGAGCTCGTGTGGGGTGCGGACTGCGTGATCGCTGGGCAGCCCTATCTAGGGTTCCCATTCTGCTGTGGGACTCGATGGAGAGCTGCGTCCAGGCCAATCAGTTCTGTTGCCATTATCTGCTTCGCGGTGCCATTGGCTCTGACGATTCCTGGCCTAGTACCGGCCGCGCACTGAACAACTTCTTCAGCTTTCTTCACGCTCATGAGATTGACCGGCGCGACGTAGATCGTGGTGAGGCACAAAAATCTTGTGGCGGCCTATCGGGACTACTGCTCGGTGATTTGTGGACTCGCACGGAGCACCACTTACCAGCACCTAACTTACATCTGCAAGTTCTATGAATTCGCGCTGAATGAGGGGTGGGGTGAAGCGCCTCCCTTCGACTATGAAGAAGAACGCACCGTAAAACGCGAAACGAGCTTCCTTGAGCATAGTGATGCTAGGGAAATTCTGAAGAAGACTTCCAAACTTAGGCAAACTACCCAGACTCCACCCGACGAGTTTTCCGATGAAGCAGATGACCTTCGCCGATGCCGAATACGCCGGCAAGCGTAAGCAGACCCGCAAAGAGTTGTTCCTGATCGAGATGGATCGGGTGGTGCCCTGGAAGCGACTGATTACTCTGATCGAACCGCATTACCCGAAGGGTGATGGCGGTCGTCCGGCTTATCCACTGATGGCGATGCTGCGTGTTCACCTATTGCAAAATTGGTTCGGCTACAGCGACCCAGCGATGGAAGAGGCCCTGTACGAGACGACGATTCTGCGCCAGTTTTCTGGGCTGAACCTGGAGCGCATCCCCGACGAAACCACGATCCTCAACTTTCGTCGTCTGCTGGAGAAGCACGAACTAGCTGCCGGAATTCTGGGTGTGATCAATGGCTATCTGGGCGACCGAGGACTGTCGCTGCGCCAAGGCACGATCGTTGATGCAACCCTGATCAATGCTCCAAGTTCGACTAAGAACAAGGACGGTAAGCGCGATCCAGAAATGCACCAAACGAAGAAAGGCAACCAGTATTACTTCGGCGCGAAAGCCCACATTGGTGTCGACGATGAGTCGGGGCTGGTGCACAGCGTAGTGATCACCGCAGCCAATGTGGCGGACGTTACGCAGGTCGACAAACTGCTGCACGGCGAAGAGAACGTGGTGAGTGCCGATGCCGGTTACACCGGGATCGAGAAGCGTCCAGAGCATGACGGTCGTGAGGTCATCTGGCAGATCGCGGCCCGGCGCAGCACCTACCGGAAACTGGGCAAGCGCAGCGCTCTGTACAAAGCCCGGAGCAAAATCGCAGGTACGGGCGAAGGTCGAGCACCCGTTCAGAGTGATCAAACGCCAGTTTGGTTATGTGAAAGTGCGCTTCCGTGGCCTGGCCAAGAATACGGCGCAGATGATGACGCTGTTCGCGCTGTCGAATCTGTGGATGGCGCGCCGACATTTACTAACGAATACAGGAGAGGTGCGCCTGTAATGTGGGGAATAGCCGCTGCGAAGTGCTCGCAACGGCTAAAAGACAGAAATGAGTGAGCGATCAGAGCATTTTTGATCGACTTGCCACTTTCAAAGTCGGCGCTGGCCGAAGGCAGCCCAAAACACGTGGCTACTTCAGACCATCCTTAAGCGACCGGTATTGCACGCGGTCGAAAACTAACTAAGCACGGTGCAACGTATTACAGGTATATCAGTTCGATGGTCGCGGAGCCATTCAGCGTAATATCGGCGCTTTGGTTCAGATTACTCATCTCAATAGTTAAAAGCGGAGATACTTGCTGGCTAAGTGACGTGATAGGTTCAGGCCCAAAACCTATGCCGGTATTCCATGAGGATAATGACGAAACAAAAAAATTAAATGTAAACCAATTCGAAAGTTGCTGAACCGTCTAGTTCAATTTCTTCGCTTAAATCTAGGTCATTTGTTGGGCCAATGGAAGCGACGATGCTAAGTAACGCCGAAACAGAGGTAATAGGGGTCGGGGGCTTAGTACCCGCGCCGTAAGCTGTCGACCATGACTGCACATGTGTTGGGGTTGACTGTATGATAGCTCCACCACCCGTGGAAGACCAAACTCCGGAGTTGAAATGAACCCAATACCCCGGCCCTCCATCAAGTGTTACGTTGTCCATCTTGTGAATGGTATAACCGCCAATGTTATTGCCTTGGGCATCTTGGCCTAAGCCGTAAGTTGTTGTGGTGTTGTTATAGCCATCAGCATCAACCGTTGAGTTCTCGGTTCCTTCCCGATTGTCCGATATGATAAATCCCGCTAAGGTCGGCTGACTGCACAGAATACTCACAGTCGCTTGCTTTACCCCTGGAAGAGAAGTCGATTCCGTAGGACTTAATGTACTATAGTCTATGCTAGCATAATCTATTTGCTGAGTATCTAAACTAATACTGCAAGCTCCTGGAGTAATAGTTCCGGTAACACTAATGTCCACCGAGTTAGCGGCCATGGCGGCGTTGGAAGCAAAGGCCAGGGCGAGGGGCAGCAGCAAAAGCTTTTTCATGTGGGGCTCCGAAGCTATCCCTTAACGTTGATTGTGTTTCGTTGGGCCTATTGTCTGCTTCGACTGACGGCAAGCAAAATCAGAAAGGCTCAAAAATTCGTCAAGGCGCAAACGGACGATTTTCACAGGCGAAGCGTTTATTCCGGGCCTTGCTGGTGTTTAGCTTCTGTCAGGCGCGAGCTAATCCGCCTCAATCGTGGTTAAAGGGGGCGGTGGGACTGGCTCAAGTGCGGCCAGCAAGCGACGTTGAGACGGTCGTGATTGAGCCCCACGGTTTACCCGTCCAGGCAAATGGCTCTGCGCACTCTGTGTGCCCACACAAGGGGCGGAAGGGGCTCGTAACGCGATGTCGTGAATATCGGCAGTTACCCGCCGAGAGGTTAAGCAATACCGCTAGAACTGATTAACAAGATCCTTGACGTCTGCACTCGAAAGATCGAGCAAAAAGGCGAAAACGTCGGACTTTCGTTTTATGCATTCTTTGCCAATAAGAACGATAACCCGCCGTTGCTCATGCACGCCGCGCACTGGTGGATCGTGGAAAACCAATTCGACCATTTTGAAAAAGCGGTCAAAATTAAACGAGCGGTGTTGGCTCTTTGCGAGCAACGCCAGATGAATTAACTAATTTTTGCTCGGCACTGATTTACGCCTTCATGGGGAAAAAGCCAGTTGCTTTATTGCCGCGTTGCCTGCTGGCTGATTGGGCGACCCACACCGGGCCTTTGATAACGATGGAGACTGGTTAGCCGACGTCTAACAGGAATCAAAACCGCAGCCGGCACGGAATAAACGTTTCGCCTGTGAAAACGCTCCGTTAGCGCCCTGACGATTTTTTGAGAATTTTTGATTTTTGTCACCTACGGCCCCGACGGATAATGGGCTCACAGATGGGCTCACAGATGGGCTCACAGATGGGCTCACAGATGGGCTCACAGATGGGCTCACAGATGGGCTCACAGATGGGCTCACAG